>NZ_JBEZKJ010000019.1:0-116833 GCF_040651675.1 Streptomyces sp. NPDC048415
CAGCATCGCTGTCGTGTTGAGCACCGGAGCATTGCGTGCACACCTGCTGGCCGCCCGGTTGGCAGGGGCGGAGGGGGCGAAAACCGCTTTGCCCCCGCCACCCGGGTACGTCATCGCAGCTCCTCCGGGCACGGGGTTCCCCGGGGGAGCTGGTACGGCGCCGCGAGGCGGTAGGTGCCCGGGGTCGGGGCCAGGAGCTCCGTCCACTTGTCGCCCGCCGCGGTTTCCGGCGTCGGCATCAGACAACCGTTCAGGTTGTCGTACGACTTGGGCGCACCGTCCCCCCGGTGCTTGGACGCCGCCGTCTCCCGCGGTACCTTCACGCTCTTGCCGCCCGCGTCCACGATGCTCAGCCAAGGAGAGTACGGAATGCGGATCAGAATGCGCCCGGCCTTCTTGACCTCGATCGTCAGCTCCCCCTGCTCCGCCCGGTCGACCACGGCGTTCGGCTCGGCGAGCGGCGCCGGATCCGTCACCGCGAACAGCTGCCAGTTCGCGTCCCCCCAGATCTGCCGGAGATAGGGCATACCCCGCTGCACCAGCTCACGCTCGCGTTCCCCCCCGTCCCCGTCCGGCTCCCCCTTCGGCAGCACCACGTAGTGCACGGCCCAGCGCTGCAGCCACTCGTGGTAGTTCGCGGAGTTGAGCGTGTCGTCGTAGAAGAGCGGGTTGCGCTCCATGTCGGCCTGCCGGTTCCAGCCGCGGGCGAGGTTCACATACGGCGCGAGGGCGGAGGCCTCCCGGTGCGAGCGGGCGGGTACGACCTCCACGCGGCCCTTCTCGGCGCCCACCACCTGGAGCTGGTTGACGAGCGGCGCCAGCTCCCGCGCCCAGGACGCCGCCGGAGTCGTATGGACGATGTCGTCGACCGACTTGAACCCGATCCACCCGGTGAACCCGACCAGGGCGAGGACGATGGCGTACCACTTGCGCGAGCGCGGCACGGCGAAGGGCAGGGCGGCCAGCAGCACGACTCCCGCGAAGAGCATCGCCAGGCGGGTGATGTTGGAGCCGATCTGCGAGCTGATCAGCCAGACGAGGAGGACACCGATGCCGTACACCGCGGAGGTGATGCGGACCGTCGTCCACTCCTTGGGGACGAGGACGAAGACCAGGACGGCGTACAGGAGCGGCAGGATGACCGAGTAGAAGGCCATCGGCTGGGTGCCGGAGAAGGGGAACAGCCAGGCCGAGACGGCCACCACGACGGTCGGCGCGATTCCGAGGGCGTATGCGCCGGGGCGGCGTTTTTGCAGGAAGAGGGCCACCGCGACCAGGCCCACGAACAGTCCGGCCACCGGCGACGCGGCGGTCGCGAGCGCGGCGAGCGGCGCCGCGCACAGGGCCTTCGCCCAGCGTTTGTAGCGCCACCGGTGGGGCCAGCAGAAGACGACGGCGGCCGCGGCGAGCGCGAACACCATGCCGAGCCCGTACGTCACCCGGCCCGAGGCGGCGTTGCACAGCAGAGCGAAGACGCCCGCGAGCGCCGGCCACAACGGCTTCCGTACCGCACGGCTGCGGATGAGGATCATCGTCAGCAGGCCCGCCGAGATCGTCCCCGCGATCATCATCGTCGTACGGACGCCGAGCACCGACATCAGATACGGCGACACCACGCTGTACGACACCGGGTGCATTCCGCCGTACCAGGCGAGGTTGTACGCCGAGTCCGGGTGCCGTCCGACGAACTCCGCCCACGCGTCCTGCGCGGCGAGGTCACCGCCGCTGTTCGCGAACGTGAAGAACCAGACGAGGTGGAGGACTCCGGAGAGGGCGGTGGTGAGGGTGACGGGGTGGTGCAGGAAACGGCTCAGGCGGGTACGGGGTGCCGCCTCCGTGCTGCCGGGTCCGCCGTCGGATCCCTCGGCTCCGTCGTGAGTTCCCCCATGGCCAGAGGCGCGCGGCGGTATTCGCGGGCCGGTCTCCGGTCCCGGATCGGCGTCGTCGGCGTGTGTCGTCTCCGCTGTCGCCACTGCAAGGCACTCCCCGTGTCCCGTGTCCCGTTTCCGTTGTCGGCCGGGACCCGCGGCCCGCGACCTGGCCGCTTAGCGACGCTAGCACGCACCCCGCCGGGGAGCGCCCGGGCGGGGCGCTGTCGGCGGGGTGCGGGGCGCGTGCCCGTGACCGGCGTACGTCACCGATGCGCATCTCGGAACGTCATCGGTGGGTACGTCCGTTCAGCTGACGCGGGTCAGCTTGGCGCCGAGGCCTGGCTCGGCGAGGTCCGACTGCAGCGCCACGGGGATCGTCGCGGCGTGCCGGGAGCCATCGCCGACCGTCAGCACGCCGACGGTCCTGCCCGCCTTGCCGGAGTGCGGGACCGTCTCGTCACCCTCGCCGATGGAGAGCTTCGTCTTCAGACCGGGCCAGCCGACCGCCGTCATGTCCTTGGTGGCGACGACGGGCGTCTGCCCGCCGAGCTGGTCGTCCACATAGCCGACGACCTGGCCCTTCTTCACCACCGTGGCCGAGGTCAGGCTCTTTTGCACCTTGTCGATCAGCTTCTGGCTGTTGACGAGGGCGAGGTGGAGGCTGTCCCACACCTTGCCGGTACCGGCGTTCTGGTTCATCACCGCGCCGTAGATCGTCTGCGTCTTGCCGTTGACCGTCTTGGTCGCGGCCCACACCAGGTTGCCGCCGGCGGGCGTCGACGAGCCGGTCTTCAGGCCGATCACGCCGACCTGCTGCACCAGCAGGTCGTTGTTGTTGTAGATGGGCTTGTCCAGGCCGGGGATCTTCGCGCTGGCCATGCCGACGATGCCGCGGAACACGGTGTCCTGCATGACCGCCTTCGTCAGCTTGAGCTGGTCGGTGGCGGTGCTCACCGTCGTCTTGTCCAGACCGCTCGGGTCCGTGTACGTCGACTTCGTCATGCCGAGCTTCTTGGCCGCGGCGTTCATCTTGCCGACGAAGGTCTTGTTGTCGGAGTCCCAGCGGGCCAGCAGCCGCGCCGCGTTGTTGCCGGACGGGATCATCAGCATCTGGAGCATCTGCCGCTCGGTGAACTGCTGGCCCTTCGTCATCGCCGCCGTCGACTCGTCCTCGTTCCTGGACTCGTCCTCGGCCTGCTGGTCCACGGTGATCTTCTCGCCGCCCGCGTTCCCCTTCAGCGGGTGCTCCTGAAGGATCACGTACGCCGTCATGATCTTGGCGACGCTGGCGATGGGCGCGGGCGTCTGCTTGCCGTCGGTACCGAGGCTGCCGACGCCCTCTACCTCGACCGCCGACTGGCCCTGACCCGGCCAGGGCAGGTCGAGGGTGCCGCCGTCGAAGGTGTACGTCTGGTTCGCGGTGAGCGCGAGTGACGGGGTCGGGAGCGGGCGTACGGCCTGTGCTACCGCAAAGATCACCGCGAGCAGCAGGACCAGCGGGGTCCAGATCTTGACCCGCCGCACGATCGTCCGGACCGGGGTCTGCGGGGGCGGCGGCGTGTTCGTCAGCTCCGCCAGCAGGTCCAGCGGGGGCTTCGGCGGAAGGGGCTGCTGGGTGGTGCGCTCGGGACCGACCCGCGGGAACGCGGCGGTGGCTGACGCCGGCTTGTCAGCGGGGGCCGCGGGCGGCTTGTCAGCGGGTTGGTCCAGCGGCTTGAGGGCGACGAACTTGCTGGTGCGCTCGGGGTCCGATTCCCGCTTGGGCTTCGGCTTGGTGACGGGCTTCTCTGTGGCCGGCTTGGGGGTGCCGCCCAGCTTGAGCATGGTGGTGGGCTGGTCCACCGCGGGGGGCCGGGGCGCCTTGAAGATGGCGGTGGGATGGTCGACGGGAGGCTCGGACGTGTCCTCGCCATCCGCCGCGGCGCCCTTCGGGAAGTCCTTCGCGTCGCCCTTCGAGCCGGGGGCGGCGTCCTTGACCGGGCGGCGGCCATCCGGCGTCTCGCCGTCGGCCCCGGACGTGGACGCGGTCTCGCCCTCGCTCTCGGAGGCGGAGGCGGCTTCAGAGTCGGCCTCGGTGAGGTCGTCCCCGGACTCGCCCTCGGACGCGGACGCCGAGGCAGAGGCTGAGGCTGAGGCTGAGACTGAGACTGAGACTGAGGCAGCGTCGGCCTCGGTGAGGCCGTCCCCGGACTCGTCCTCGGACGCGGAGGCGGAGGCGGAGGCTGAGGCAGCTCCAGCCTCTGCCTCGGTGACGTCATCCTCGGACGCGGCGGCGGACTCGGACTCGGTGACGACGTCCCCGGACTCGCCCTCGGACGCGGCCACGGACGCCGAATCGGCGGCAGGTTGAGCCTCGGTGTCGTCGCCCGCGGATGCGGAGGCGGCTTCAGCCTCGGCCTCGGTGACGTCGTCCTCGGCCTCGGCCTCGCCCTCAGGCGCGGACGCAGACGCTGACACGGACGCGGCTGCGGAACCGGGCTCGGAAGCGGCCCCAGCCTCGGCCTCGCCATCCCCGGGCTCGCCCTCAGGCGCTGACAACGCGGATGCGGAACCGGGCTCTGAGGCGGCATCAGCCTCGACGTCGTCGTCCCCGGGCTCGCCCTCGGACACAGACGCGGACTCGGGCTCGGAAGCGGATTCAGCCTCCGTCTCCGTCTCCGTGTCGTCATCGCCGGACGCGCCCCCGGCCTCGGGCTCATCGGCCACCGGAGCATCGCCGGAGGCGGAGTCCCGCACCTCGTCGGTGTCGGTGTCGGTGCCGCCGACACCGGCCCCTGCGCCAAGTTCTGACGCCCCGTCGGACGCGTCCTCAGCCTCCTCCGACGCCTCAGCCGCCCCCTCCGCGTCACCGCCACCGCCGCCCTCGACGTCGGCCGTCGACTCAGCGGCGCCCTCGGCGTCGGCACCGGCACCGGCGTCGGCACCGGAAGCGTCGCCCTCTCCCTCCGCCACGGAGCCAACGGAGCCCAATGAGCCCACAGAGCCCCCGGAGTCCTCCGCCCCCGCCACCCACGCGGCCACCGCCGCCCGTAGCCGGGAGTCGCCCTCGGCGCCCTGGTCGCCGGCGTCCGGCGTCCGATCGGCCTCCTCCGCCGCCAAGGCCTTCGTGGAGAACACCGCCGTAGCCTGATCCACCCGTACCGTGGCCGCCCGTTCACGGGCCATCGCGATGCGGGGGTCGGCCGAAGCCGAAGAGGAAGCCGCGGCCGGGGCCGGGGCCGAGGTCGGAGCCGGGGTCGAGCCGGACGCAGTCACCCGCGCCGGACCCGGAACCGTGGCTGGTGCCCCCGGCGTCGGTTCTGCCGACGACGCCGACGACTCGTGCTGCTTCGACCTGTCGGGGGACTCGCCCGCCACCGATGCCTCCTCCATGCGGCACACGCCCTCCGTGCGCCAACCGAACCGTCAAACCCTGAACCACCGCCCGGACACCGCTGTCCGAACCATGTACCAGTGTCCTGTGTGAGGGCTTAACCCCTGCGGTAGACGAGAACGACATAGTTACCGGTTCCACTACATTCCGGTCACGCGCTCTCGACAGACCAATGTGAGAGGGGTCACCCTGTCATTCATCCACGCGGGGAGGCATGGATGGGCAGGAGCCGCAGAACACTTCCGGAGGAGCTTCTGCTGCTGGCGTTGGACCCGACCACGGGTACCACCGCACAGCCGCAGTCGCTCGACCTCGGTCTGGCCGGAGCACAGCTAGTGGAGCTGGCGCTGGCCGGACGGATAGCCCCAGACGGGGATCGTATCGCCGTGGTGGCCCCACGGCCGACTGGAGATCCAACACTCGACTGTGCGTTGGAACTGCTTCGCCGACGCGGAGCACCCGTACGCGCGGTCAACTGGATTGGCGGACCCCGACTGGGGCTGCGCCAGACCTATCTCTCGCATCTGGAGAGGTGCGGCATGGTCCATGCCGTGGCCGGCCAGATGTGCGGGGTGCTTCCGACGACTCGCTACCAAGCGACGGACACGGAGATCAGCCGGGAGATCAAGGCCCGGCTGGACAACGCGATCCGCACCGGCGTCCCGCCGGACCCGCGGACCGCGGCGCTCGCCGCCCTGGCCCACGCGGTCGGTCTCGGCAAGCACCTGTACCCGGGGAACGAGGGACGCTCGTCCCGCTCCCGGCTGCGGGACTTGATCAGGCATGACCCCATGGGCGGCCTCGTGGCCCACGCGGTCATGGACGTCCAGAACGGCGTGGCCGCTCAGCCGCGCCGCAGCCCGGCACCGGCAGGCCGTCCGGCCACCGCCGGAGTCAGGTCCGCGCCGGAACCCGCACGCGGTGTTCCGATGCAACCGCGCCGCGGTTCCATGGCGCGCGCCGTGGCCCACTGAGCCGCAGTCCCACGGCACCACCGCAGTACCAGCACCGCCGCACCGCCGCACCGCAGTCCCCAAGACCCGGTTCGGGAGCCGCTGGCTCGCGCGGGGCGATGAGACCGTACGTCCGGACGACGACACGGTCCCACCGCCCCGCGCGGCCGCATGTGCGCGAGCCCAACGGGGCCGGGAAACCCGCATATACACGCCGGAACCCCGAACTGGCGCCTACCCAGCGCATATCCGCTGTTTCCCAGCGGCAGAAAGCACCTTGGTGGCAGTCTGCTCAACAGCAGATACGCAAAGTAGAGGCCCGCAGCCGGAGGTGCACGTCCCGTGGCGTCCAATGTCAATCCCACCGTCCGGCGGCGCCGACTGGGCCAGGAGCTGCGCCGGCTCCGCGAGCTCAAGGGCATGACGGCCGAAGAGGTCGCCGAGCGGCTGCTGGTCTCGCAGTCGAAGATCAGCCGCCTGGAGAACGGGCGGCGCAGTATCAGCCAGCGCGACGTCCGCGATCTGTGCGGGGTCTACGAGGTCGAGGACCATCGCATCGTCGACTCGCTGATGCAGATGGCCAAGGACTCCCGCCAGCAGGGCTGGTGGCACGCCTTCGGCGACATTCCGTACAGCGTGTACATCGGTCTGGAGACCGACGCCGCGTCGCTGAGAGTCTACGAGTCCCAGATCGTCCCCGGCCTGCTGCAGACCCGGCCGTACGCCGAGGCACTCATCCAAGGTGCGCTGCCCGAGACCTCGACCACCGACGTCGACAAGCGCGTCCAAGTGCGGCTGCGACGACAGGAACGTATCTCCACCGAAGAGAACCCTCTTCGCCTGTGGGCGGTACTGGATGAGGCCGCCTTGCACCGGATCGTCGGAAACCGGCAGGTGATGCGCGAGCAGCTGGAGCATCTCGCGGGGATGTCCCAACTGCCTCACATCACCGTGCAGGTACTGCCGTACGAGGTGGGGGCCCATCCTGGGCTGAATGGCCAGTACGCGATCCTGGAGTTCCCCGACGCGGCTGATTCGAGCGTCGTCTACATCGAGGGCGTCACCAGCGATCTCTACCTGGAGAAGGCCGCGGATGTGCAGAAATACAGCGTGATGTACGAACACCTCCGGGCTCAGGCCCTGAATGTGGACCAATCACGCCAATTCATCTCAGACATCGCGAAAGAGTACGCGCGCTGACGGTCGTGAAGCCGCCCGCCGCGGGGGGTGCCGGAAGGTACACCGTTACCGCACCGGAGCGGAAGACCCTGTGGAATATGCCATCCGGTCGAGTGAATCGCTCCTTCGGGGAAGGATGTTGGCGAGTAGCGTCGATCACGCCATCAAGCAACAACGTTGGCGCAAACCGAACCGCGGGTTCCGCAGCGATCCCGCAGCGCGGTGACAGCAACTCAACGACTGGCTACCGGAGCAACCATGGCAATTCTGCAAGGCATCACGGAAACGTGGACAAAGTCGTCATACTCCGCTGGAAACGGTGCATGCATCGAGGTCAAGTCCCCGATTCCGTCAGCGCTGGCCGTACGGGACTCCAAGATTCCCGGAGGGCCCACGCTGGCCTTCCCGGCGGAGTCATGGAACGCCTTCGTGGCAGAGGTGAGCCGGGGGGCATTCGACCTCGACTGACACATGGACACTCACAACTTCATACGCACCACTGAAAGAGCCCTCTCGACCGGCCCGCCGTCCCTGCCGAGGGGGCTCGGTCTTTTCCCGCCCGCGCCCGCTACCGCAGCCGGTCCACGTACTTGTCCGTCCCCGGCACCGTGGGAAGGAAGGGCGCCACCAACTCCACGTTCCCGAGGCCCGCTTCCCGTACCTGCGCGTCCAGCCCGGTGAAGTACCCCTCCCAGCACTCCCGTGGATCCGCCTCCAGGAACCACAGCAGCGTCAGCCGGGTGTCCACGCCCTCGACCTGCTTGACGTACGTCATCCGGTCGCCGGGCAGCGGGGTCGGCCGGAAGACGGTGACCAGGGCGGCGGGTGAGCCGGCGAGGCGCTTCGGGAGGTGGCGGGAGCGCAGCCACTCCAGCAGCTCGGCGCGCTGTGCGGCGGATTCGGCGTCGATGACTTCCAGCACCAGGCCCGCGTACGGGTGGTCGAGGGCGTGGAAGTCACGGGGGCCCGCGGGCCCGTCGCGGTACACGGTGGCCTCGTGGTCCTGAAAGGCCGTGAAGACGTGCGTACGGTCCTGGTAGACGCGGGCGTCGCGGTTGAGCCGCTTGTTGATCCCGACGGTCCACTTCATGTGGTCGTCGTAGCGGCCCTCGGTGACCCAGTACGTGGAGAGGTAGCAGCCCGCGGTGACCGGCTGGGCGACCGCCGACTTCTCCGGGTAGCGCAGGAGCTGGAGATCGCGGGTGGCGACCCAGCGGCGCCCGGCGTACATCCAGGGCATGGCCATCGCGCCGGCGTAGTAGTGGTCGTCCTCGTACCAGCGGTTGTACGCGTACTCGTGGCCCGGGTGCGGTTCGACCATGGTGATCAGGGCATGGCCCGGACGGACGCCGTACGGGCCGAGTGCGGCCAGTTCGGCGTACGTCTCGCTGCGGGTCTCCTCCGACATGACGATCCCCTTCCTTCTTCCGCCGGACGCCCATACTCTGACGCTCCGTCAGACAATGCGCCAGGGTCAGGGAGGCCTCCGATGTCACTGCTCGCGGGCAAGACCGTCGTCGTGTCGGGGGTCGGGGCCGGGCTCGGTCATCAGGTCGCGGCAGCCGTCGTGCGGGACGGCGGGAACGCGGTGCTCGGGGCGCGTACCGAGGCGAATCTCGCCAAGGCGGCGGCCGAACTCGATCCGGACGGCGCGCACACGGCGTACCGGGCGACGGACATCACCGACGAGGGGCAGTGCGAGGAACTCGCCGCGGTGGCCCGGGAGCGGTTCGGGCGGATCGACGCCGTCGTCCATGTCGCCGCCTGGGACAGCTACTTCGGGGGTCTCCAGGACGCCGACTTCGCGACCTGGCAGTCGGTCATCGACGTGAACCTGCTCGGCACGCTGCGGATGACCCGCGCCTGCCTGCCCGCACTGAAGGCGCGCGGGGGCTCGGTCGTCATCATCGGCACCCAGTCGTCCGTGGCCGCCCCCTCGCAGGTACGGCAGGCGGCGTACGCGGCCTCCAAGGGCGCGCTGACCAGCGCGATGTACTCCCTCGCCCGCGAACTCGGTCCGCACCGCATCCGCGTCAACACCGTGCTGCCGGGCTGGATGTGGGGCCCGCCGGTGGAGGCGTATGTGCAGTTCACCGCGCACACCGAGGGCGTACCGGAGGCGGACGTACTGAAGCGGCTCGCCGAGCGGATGGCGCTGCCCGAGCTGGCCACGGACGGGGACGTGGCGGACGCCGCCGTGTTCCTGGCGTCCGACCGGGCGCGGGCGATCACGGGGCAGTCGCTGCTCGTGAACGCCGGGGAGTTGATGCGGTAGCCCGGATCGAACCGTTTGAGATGCTCTGTCGTTCATGTAGCTGAATCAAGGTCAGCAATCAGAACGATTTTACCCCCTCTTGACCATACGGTCGCTTGTCGGCGCCGTGCTGGCGAACCCACGATGAGCGGGCACTTCGCGGCCTTCCTCGCCCTTACCCCGCTCAGGCGAAGTGCCAGCCAGCTGGGCGGTGTTCACAAGGCGGACCCTGGAAGGGGGCACATGAACGGTCTCGACTGGGCCGTCCTGGTCGCGTACTTCGGCGTCATGACGGCGATCGGCGTCTGGTCCCACAAGCGGGTGGACGATGTCAGCGACTTCTTCACCGCGGGCGGCAAGATGCCGTGGTGGCTGTCCGGCATCTCGCACCACATGTCGGGCTACAGCGCGGTGATGTTCACCGGGTACGCCGGCATCGCGTACACCTATGGCATCACCTCGTACGTCACTTGGTCGCTGCCCATCGCCATCGGCATCCTGATCGGTGCCAAGGCCTTCGCGCCCCGGATCAACCGGCTGAGGTCACGGCTGCACGTCGCCTCGCCGCTGGAGTATCTGAAGGACCGCTACAACCTCCCGACACAGCAGGCGCTCGCCTGGTCCGGCATCCTGCTGAAGATCGTGGACGTCGGCGCGAAGTGGGCGGCCATCGCCACGCTGCTCAGCGTCTTCACCGGCGTCACGCTCACCCAGGGCATCATCATCACCGGCGGCATCACAGCCGTGTACTGCACGATCGGCGGTCTGTGGGCCGACGCGCTGACCGAACTCGGCCAGTTCGTCATCCAGTTGCTGGCCGGTGTCTCGATGCTGATCATCGCGCTCAACAAGATCTCCGACCAGGGCGGCCTGTCCAAGGCGCTCGACTCGCCGAAGCTGGACGGTCACGCGGACGGATTCGCGGGCCCGTACCTCACCGTCTTCTTCATCGCGTATCTGTTCATCAAGCTCTTCGAGTACAACGGCGGCATGTGGAACCAGGCCCAGCGCTACATGGCGACGGGCAGCGCCAAGCAGGCCACGCGCTCGGCGTTCCTGTCCGCCGGGCTGTGGTTCGTGTGGCCGGTGATCCTCTTCATCCCCATGTGGCTGTCGCCCTTGCTCGTCACGGCGAAGAAGCCCGACGGGTCGGACGCGTACGGCCTGATGACCGAACAGCTCCTGCCCCACGGCCTGTTGGGCCTGGTCGTCGTCGGCTTCTTCTCGCACACGATGGCCATGTGCTCCTCGGACGCGAACGCGATCGCCGCCGTGTTCACGCGGGACATCATGCCGGTGCTCTCGAAGGCCGCGCGGGCCTGGGACACCCGGGCCGGGCTGATCGCGGGCCGCGTCACCACGGTCGCCTTCCTCGGCTTCTCCATGGCGGTGGCCACCCAGGTCAACTCCCCCACCTTCAAGGACATCATCACGGTCGTCATCAAGTGGGTGGCGGGACTGATGGGCCCGATCGCGATCCCGTTCATGCTGGGCCTGCTGCGTCCGTTCCGTAGGTCCGGCCCGACGGCGGCCCTCACCAGCTGGGCCTGCGGTCTGCTCGGCTTCTTCTTCGTCAACTACAACCTGGACTTCTCCCAGCGCACCGACGTCAAGCTGGAATACCAGGTCTCCGTCCCGATGGTCATCTCCCTCGTCCTGTACATCCTCATCGGCTTCCTGAAGCCCGAGGACACCCCGGAGCGGGACGCGGTCATCGATAAGATCAACACCGATGACGACGGAACGACGGCGGCGGCGATCCCGGCCCCGGCGGAGGCCGCCGACGGGGTGCTGGGCACCCCGGTCAAGGACTAAGCGCGCGGATACCGGGCCAGCCACCCGGGCGACGACCCGCCCGGCCCGTGCAGGGCCGGACCCTGCGTCATCTCGATCGCGAAGTCGTCCGCCAGGACCAGGATCGTGGGACGGCCCTCCAGCTCGGCCAGCCAGGCCGGCGGGAGGGCCGTCTCGCCGTGCAGGGCGCCCAGCAGGCCCCCGGTGAGGGCGCCCGCCACCCCAGAGGCCCCACCGTGGTTCACCGCGAGGCACAGACCGTGCCGGATGTCCTCCCCGACCAGCGCGCAGTACACCGCGACCGCGAGCAGCCCCTCCGCCGTACCCTCCCCGGCGAGTTCCTCGACCCGCCCCGGCGAGGGCATCCCCTGCCGTACGGCGCCCAGCGCGTGCTGCAGCGCGTCAGCCACCGGCTGCTGCCCCGGCCGCGCGGCCAGCAGACCCAGCGTCCGCTGCACCGCCCCGTCGAGGCTCTCGCCCCGCGCCAGGCCGTGCACGATCACGGCGTACGCGCCCGCCGACAGGTACGCCGTGGGATGCCCGTGCGTCTGCGCCGCGCACTCGACGGCGAGCTGCATCACGAGCTGCGGCTCCCAGCCGACGAGCAGTCCGAAGGGCGCCGAGCGGGCGGCGGCCTCCGGGCCGGGCTCACCGGGGTTCTTCGGAGCGTCCAGCGTGCCCATGATGTCGTCGCCGAAGCCGAGCAGACAGACCCTGGCCGGGTCGCGGCGGGCGTACAGCCACTCCTCGCGGGCCAGCCAGCCGTCGTCCTTGCGGCGCTCGTCGGGCCCCCAGTCGCTCTGGGTGGCGGCCCAGCGGCGGTAGGCCCGGTGGAGGTCGGTCGGCGGATGCCAGGCGCCGGTGTCGCGGCGCACCTGGGCGCGGATCAGCCCGTCCACGCTGAACAGCGTGAGCTGGGTGAGATGGCTGACGGCGCCGCGTCTGCCGTACCCGAAGGCCAGGTCGGTGAGCCCCTCCGCGCCGTACGCCTCGCGGATCTCCTCCAGGCTGAGCCCCTCGAGCGGCGCGCCCAGCGCATCGCCGACGGCGGCCCCCAGGAGCGTTCCGCGCACCCGGCCGCGGAAGTCCTGCTGTTCGCCACGGCCCCAGACGGCACCGGCTGTCGCACCCACCGAGACCTCCCCAGGCACCGTCCGAACGTCCGACAGCTCAGCACTGTAATCGAACGAGAACGGTCGGTTCAGGGCCTGGCACGGTATGCGAAATGTGACCCGCCTGAACCAAGTGGTCACTTATGGACGGCGTTCAGCGGGCATTTCCGGCCCCGTGCACGAGGGCCGGGATCAGCCGTTCCAGGTCACATTGCCCACGTAGCGCACTCTTGGCGTGGCACGGTCAGGAAACTGATCAAGCCACGCCCGCCGAGAACGTCGGACTCGCGCACACCGCCCTCTCGGTCGAGAGGCCCCGCCGACCTTCACAGACTCATGACCGAGCGCCGCCAACTCGGCGGCGAGCCGCTCGACCTTCGCCTCGGGCGCCTCCCGGATCGCGCGGACAGGGCGCGCGGCCCGCGTTCACGGCCGTCGCCTGGGCCGAATTCGTGGGCTTCGCGGGTCAGTGCGCGTAACGCGCCCGGACGGCGTCGCGGGCCGATGTGACCGCCGCGAGGCGGGGGGTGAGGCGGGAGAGGTCGGCGCCAGGGCTGTGCAGCAGGTCGGTGAGGATCTCGACGAGGTCCGCCAGGTCGTCCCAGGCGGGCTCCGTCGCCAGGACTGCGGCCAACCCCCGGTCGGCGTCGGCCCAGTCGGCGAGGGCCCAGCTGACGATGCACCGTCCCGACAGGCGCATTGCTTCGTCGAGTTCGCCCGTGCCCAGGACCCGTGCCAGTTCATGCCAGAGGGGTTCCGCGGCCTCCAGTCCCCGGGACCTGCTCTCGATCATCGCCAGTTGGAACGTGCCCGGGACCACGTCATGCTCGCGGAACCGCTCGGCGAGACGTCGGGCCTGTGCCCACCGCCCGGTGTGCCGGAAGGCCTCGATGCGCAGGTAGTCGAGGTCGTCGTCCGGGGCCGCCGCCCGGTCCGCGTCGGCCATCCGGGCCAAAGCCTCGTCCCATCGACCGCAATAGATCAGTGCCCCTATGGCTTCGTTGCGGGCGTCCGGGTCCCGGTCCAGGGTGAAGCACCGGTCCCAGTCGGCCAGGGCCTGCTCGGTCCGCCCGGTCACCAGGCAGACGCGCGCACGCTGGTCGTACGCCCACGGGTAGTCCGGGTTCGCCCCCAGGGCGCGGTCCAGATACGCCAGAGCTTCCGGGTAGGCCTTCAGGAGACGGTGCGTCGCTCCCAGACTGGCCAGCGCCGAGGCGTTGTCGGGATCGCGTTCCACCACGTGGTGGAAGACGGCGATCGCCTCCTGGTGCCTGCCCGCGAGCCGGTAGGCGTCGCCCAGTTCGGTCTCGATCCAGTTGTTGTCAGGGCTCGCCGCGACCGCTCGGCGCAGATCCTCGAACATGCCGGCCCGGTCCTCCAGCCGGCGCCTGACGCGCGCCCGCATCACCAGGGCCCAGGAGTAGTCCGGGTCCAACTCGATGGCACGGTTCAGGTCGGCCAGGGCCTCCTCGGTCCGGCCCAGCTCGTGGCGGGCCATTCCACGGCCGGCCAGGGCCGATGCGTGGTCGGGGTCGAGACGGACGGCTCGGCCGAGCTCGGCGACGGCCTCTTCGAACCTGCCCGTGGCCCGAAAGGCCTCCCCCCGCTCCGAGGCGACCCAGGCGGAGTCGGGTGCGAGACGGGCCGCCCGATCCAGGTCGGCGAACGCCTTGTCCAGCTCCTCCCTGTCCCGGAACAGGCGAGCCCTGCGCACGAGCGCCCACAGGTAGTCCTCATGGAGGCCGAGGGCGCGGTCGAAGTCGGCGAGTGCTTCGTCGTACTGCCCGGCGAAGTGGCGGCACACCCCCCGGCTGGCCACGGGCTCCGGATCGGTCGGGTCGAGGGTGACGGCCCGGTCGAAGTCGGCGACGGCCTCCTCGAACCGGCCCGCCATCCGATAGGTCTCACCGCGCTCCACGAGGATCCAATCGGCGTCGGGCACCAGTTCGTCCGCACGGTCGAAGGCGGCCAGGGCCGCCGGATAGTCGTCCATCAGCTGGTGGGTGAGACCACGGCCGTAGTAGGCCTGAACCAGGTCCGGATCGAGCTCGATCGCCCGGTCGTACTCGGCCAGCGCGCGCTCGTACTGTCCGCCATTGCGCAGCTCCCGTCCACGTACCCCGTGCGCCATGGCCCGGCCGTCCTGGTCCAGGCCGGGGCGGGCCAGCAGCAGATCCATCGCCCCGGTCAGCCCGTCCGCGTCGTCCGCGAGCACCTCACGCAGGTCCCGGCCCCAGTCGCGCACGGCCGGGGCGGCCGCCGCGACGCCCGCCTCCTCCAGCATCCGGGCCCAGTGGCGACCGAGTACCTGGTCCTCGCGGCAGGCGGCGACGACGTCGCGCAGTGCCCCGGCCAGTGCCGTGCGCGGCCGGGCACACAGCGAGTGGTACACCTCCTCCAGCCGCAGCTCGCGCCACTCCTCGTCCTCCCACTCCAGCGCGGGCCGCAGATCACTCCCCGCTTCCGCACACCACCGCCCGAACACCCCGGCGAGCCTCTCGTGCCGCTCGGTCCAGCCCCGCGGGGAACGCCGCCGCTGCAACCGGAGCATCGGCTCGCGCACCAGGTCGTGGTACTGCACCCGGTCGCCACGGTCGTCCACGAACGGCAGCCCGCGCAGCCAGCCGAAGAGCGTGTCGCCCGCCGCGGTAGCGGCTGATGTCACAGCCTCGTCCGGGCAGTCCACGGCCGCCCGGAACACATCCGCGTCCAAGCGCCGAGGCAGCGCGCACGCGAGTGCCGCCGCCCGGCGTACGGGATCCTGCTCCCACTTCAGGAAGCGTGCGACGGCCGTTGCGCTGGGGTCGCCAATGCCGTCCGGGTCGGCGGGACGCTGCTCGGCCAAGGTCGAGACGAGTACCGGCAGACCGCCCGTGAGCCGCAGTACCTCCTCGACCACCGGCTCCGCCACCACCCCTTTTTCGGCCAGCAGCCCGCGCGCCTCCGCCTCCGTGAACGGCCCGAGCGGCGCCTCCGTCACGAAGTCCGCGAGGCCACCCCAGCGGGCGGGGTCGAGGGAGTGTTGCCCGGCGATGACCACCACGACGTTCGCCGGCAGGGCGCCGCCGTACCGGTCCGTGGTCATCACGTCGTGCAGCCAGCCATCGAGGAAGGGGCCGGTCCGTTCGTACGTGTCGAAGACCAGGACCAGCCAGGGGACTTGGGCCGCCGCCTCGGCCAGTTCCTTCAGAAGCACGGGGGTGAGGACGCGCTCGGGGGCCAGGACCAGTTGCACGTCCTCCTGGCTGCGGAAGCGCGCGCTCATTCCGGCCCGTAATCTGTCGGCGCCCTGGGCCAGTTGAGCCGGATCCAGAGCTCCCGCGAAGGCACCGACGCCCGGCACCAGGCCCAGCCCCACCAGGCTCGCGCGGGCCGCCGCCATGCTCGCGGCCGACGGCTCCCCCGGCTCGGGACCGGCGTCCACGACCGCCGCCGCCTCGTGCCGCCGCTCCCGCTGCGTGGCCAGCAGCCGCTCCAACTCCTTGAAGCGGTGGCCCTGACGCACGAAGTGCTCCGCGATCACCCCCATCGCCTCCGGCACGCTGCCGACCGACTCGTCGACGTAAGCGGTCAGGGCGCCGCGTTCCCGCGCAACCTGCTCCAACTCCCTTACCAGGAAGGTCTTTCCGACACCCGCGTTGCCGTGCACGTGGAAGAGGAAACGGTGCCGCTCGTCCTCCGGCGGCAGCTCCAGATTTTCCCGGAAGGCGGCGCGTTCGGCACCCCGGCCGACAAAGCCCCGCCGTCTGCGCTGCGCGATCAACTGCTGCATCGACCGCCGCGTGTTCACCATTCGTGCGCCCCCTCGCCCCCAGAGCCCGACAGTCACCATTCTGTCTCAATGCGTACGGGAGGCGGCGGCCGGCGCAGGGAAGGAGACCGGCATGGCCACTCCCACTTCCCGCACCCTCCCCCTCACCTCCGCCCTCCTCACCGCCACCGTCGCGCTCTACATCACGCTCGTCGCCTTCGGGAACATCACGGACTTCGGCACGAACCAGCAGTTCGTACGCCATGTCCTCGCGATGGACACCACCTTCAAGGACGACGACCTGATGTGGCGGGCCATCACCTCGCACGCCTGGCAGGACACGGCGTACGTCGCGATCATCGTGTGGGAGACGGTCGCGGCACTGGTGCTCATCGCCGGGACGTATCTGTGGGCCCGGCGCGACTACCCGCGCGCCCGCCGGACCTCCGCCCTCGGCCTGCTGATGCTTCTGCTGCTCTTCGGCGCCGGTTTCATCGGCATCGGCGGCGAGTGGTTCGCCATGTGGCAGTCGAAGGACTGGAACGGCCTCGACGCCGCCACGCGTGTCTTCACGCTGAGCGGGATCGTCCTTGTGGTCATCCATCTGCCGTGGGGCGGCGGACCGGAGACGGCCGGGCAGCCCGGGCGCCGAAGCGATGAGGAATCCATCCGCGTTTGAACACCCTGCGCCGCCTGCCGTCCCTCTTCGTGGGAGGTTCGGCAGGTGGCGTCTGGCGTCGCGCTCCACGTTTCGTCGGCGGAGCCGATGGTGGCCTCGACGAGCACGTACCACCGGTCGGCCGATCCCGCACTCACCGCGTCGTTGCCTGCTTCCCGGGAGTTTCCAACACAGGGAGGAGCTCGGGTAGATGCCCGTCGGAAGCCGAGGCGGCCCGCTGCCGTTCCTCCGCCACCTCTCCGTAGAGCGTCGTACGCGGTTTCGCCGGGCGGCCCGCCGCCTCCGCCACCGCGATCAGGTCCTTGACGGACTTGTACGAGCCGTACGACGAGCCCGCCATGCGGGAGATGGTCTCCTCCATGAGGGTGCCGCCGAGGTCGTTGGCGCCCGAGCGGAGCATCTCCGCCGCGCCCTCCGCGCCCAGCTTGACCCAGCTCGTCTGGATGTTGGGGATGTGCGGGTGCAGCAGCAGCCGGGCCATCGCCACGACCGCGCGGTTGTCGCGGGTCGTCGGGCCGGGGCGGGCGATGCCGGCCAGGTAGACGGGGGCGTTGGTGTGGATGAAGGGGAGGGTCACGAACTCCGTGAAGCCGCCGGTCTGTTGCTGGATGCGGGAGAGGGTGCGGAAGTGGCCGAGCCAGTGGCGGGGCTGGTCCACATGCCCGTACATCATGGTGCTGCTGGAGCGGATGCCGAGTTCGTGCGCCGTGGTGATCACCTCGATCCAGGTCGCCGTCGGCAGCTTGCCCTTCGTCAGGATCCAGCGGACCTCGTCGTCGAGGATCTCGGCGGCGGTGCCGGGGATGGAGTCCAGGCCCGCCTCCTTCGCCGCCGTCAGCCACTCGCGGATCGACAGGCCGGTGCGCGTCGCGCCGTTGACGACCTCCATCGGGGAGAAGGCGTGCACATGCATGCCGGGGACGCGTTCCTTGACCGCCTTCGCGATGTCGAAGTAGGCGGTGCCGGGCAGGTCCGGGTGGATGCCGCCCTGCATGCACACCTCGACCGCGCCGACGTCCCAGGCCTGGGCGGCACGGTCGGCGACCTGTTCCAGGGAGAGCGTGTACGCGTCGGCGTCCGTGCGGCGCTGGGCGAAGGCGCAGAAACGGCAGCCGGTGTAGCAGACGTTGGTGAAGTTGATGTTCCGGGTGACGATGTACGTGACGTCGTCGCCGACCACGGACTTGCGGACGTCGTCCGCGATGCGGGTGAGCGCGTCCAGGGCCGGACCGTCCGCGTGCAGGAGGGCGAGGGCCTCGTCGTCGGTGAGCCTGGTGGGGTCGTCGGCGGCCGTCGCGAGCGCCGCGCGGACGTCCGTGTCGATACGGGACGGCACCATGCCGGGCGCGGCGGCCTCCCGCAGCGCCGCCCAGTCGCCGTAGACGAGGTCGAAGTCCTCCCGGCGGTCGCCCGTACGGCCCTCGGTGTCGATGGTGTGGTGCAGATCGGTGCGGCCCGACGCCGTGAACGCCTCCTCGGGCTCCTGCCAGGGGTGGCCCTCGACCACCGCGTCCGCCCGCGCGAGGCCCGTCTCCGGATCGGCCAGCGCCCGTACGTGCGGCAGCAGCCGCGGGTCGAGCCAGGGCTCACCGCGCTGCACGAACTCCGGGTACACACAGAGGCGTTCCCGCAGCTCGAAACCCTCCGCGGCCGAACGGTCGGCCAGCTCCTCGATCCGCGGCCACGGCCGCTCCGGGTTCACATGGTCGATGGTCAGCGGCGAGACCCCGCCCCAGTCGTCGATCCCGGCGCCGATGAGCCGCCCGTACTCGCTGTCGACCAGGTTGGGCGGCGCCTGGAGGCAGGCCGCCGGGCCCATGATGTGCCGGGCCACCGCGACCGTGGCCACCAGCTCGTCCAGCTCCGCGTCCGGCATCCCGCGCATCGCGGTGTCCGGCTTGGCGCGGAAGTTCTGGATGATGAGTTCCTGGATGCCGTGGTACGACCGCGACACCCGGCGGAGCGCGAAGAGGGACTCGGCGCGCTCCTCGAACGTCTCCCCGATGCCGATCAGCAGCCCGCTGGTGAACGGGACGGAGGAGCGGCCCGCGTCCTCCAGCACCCGCAGCCGTACGGCGGGCTCCTTGTCCGGCGATCCGTAGTGCGGCCCGCCGGGCTCGCTCCACAACCGGGTCGCGGTCGTCTCCAGCATCATGCCCATGCTCGGCGCGACGGGCTTGAGCCGCTGGAAGTCGGTCCACGACATCACCCCCGGGTTGAGGTGCGGCAGCAGGCCCGTCTCCTCCAGGATGCGGATCGAGATGGCGCGTACGTACGCGATCGTGTCGTCGTAGCCGTGCGCGTCCAGCCACTCACGGGCCTCCGGCCAGCGGTCCTCCGGCTTGTCGCCGAGGGTGATGAGAGCTTCCTTGCAGCCGAGTTCGGCGCCCCGGCGGGCGATGTCGAGGACCTCGTCGGGGGACATGAACATCCCGTGGCCCGCCCGGCGCAGCTTGCCGGGCACCGTGACGAAGGTGCAGTAGTGGCAGGTGTCCCGGCACAGCCGGGTCAGCGGGATGAAGACGCTCTTGGAGTACGTGATGACGCCGGGGCGGCCCGCCGCGGCGAGGCCCGCGTCCCGCACCCGCGCGGCGGACGCGGTGAGGTCGTCGAGGTCCGCGCCGCGGGCCTGCAGCAGCACCGCCGCCTCGGTGACGTCGAGCGCGACGCCGTCACGGGCGCGTTTGAGGGCACGCCGCAGGGAGTTCGCCGTCGGCCCGGTTCCGGGAGTCGCGGAAGTCGTCATCCTTCGAGCATACGATCGCGGTGATCAGGCATTACAGGGCCCGGCCGGATTCCTCGGGTGCGGCGGATCGTTACAGAGTGGCACTGGTGTCCGGCGCCCGCTCACTGTCGGCTCGTGCGAAAGCTGCCGATTCCCTTCCCGTGCCCCGCAGTTCACGGCTGACCACCAAGCTTGTACGTGTCATGTCACCGCCACGCTTCGACACCGGGGAGCAGCAGCATGTGCGAGGACGACCACGGAAACGGAATGGCGAGACGCGCTCTGTTCGTGACGGGCGCCGCCGCCGCGCTTACGTTGGGAAGCGTGAGCTTCTCCCACGGCCCCGAAGCCGAAGCGGCAAGCAACCAGGAGACGAAGACGGTGCGCGGCACCCTGCCCACCGGTTCGCCGGACTTCGTGTACGTACCCGTCGAAGTCCCCTCCGGCGTACGCGAGATCAAGGTCGCGTACACCTACGACAAACCGTCCGTCCCGGCCGGCACCGCGGGCAACGCCCTGGACATCGGCATCTTCGACGAACACGGCACCGAGCTGGGCGGCCGGGGCTTCCGCGGCTGGTCGGGCGGGGCGCGCACGGAGTTCTTCATCCGCGGTGACGACGCGACCCCCGGCTACATCCCGGGCCCGATCCGCCCCGGCACCTGGCACATCGCCCTCGGCCCGTACACGGTGGCGCCGCAGGGCCTGCCCTACGAGATCACGATCACGCTGACGTACGGGGAGCCCGGTGCCGTCGCGCAGCCGACGTACCCGCCCTCGCGGGCCAAGGGCCGCGGCCGTGACTGGTACCGCGGCGACTGCCATCTGCACTCCTGGTACTCCGACGGCCGCCGCACCCCGGCGGAGATCGCGGCGCTGGCGAGGGCGGCGGGCCTGGACTTCATCAACACCTCGGACCACAACACCCACGCCTCCCACCCGCATTGGGCGGACCAGGCGGGCGACGACCTCCTGATCATGCTGGGCGAGGAGGTGACGACACGCAACGGCCATGTCGTGGCCCTCGGCACGGACCCGGGCACCTTCGTCGACTGGCGCTACCGCGCCCGCGACAACCGCTTCGGCAAGTACGCGCGCCAGATCCGCCGCGCCGGGGGCCTCGTCGTCCCCGCCCACCCCCACGCCACCTGCATCGGCTGCTCCTGGAAGTTCGGCTTCGGCGAGGCGGACGCCGTCGAGGTGTGGAACGGCCCGTGGACCCCGGACGACGAGGTCTCCCTGGCCGACTGGGACAACACGCTGGTCGCGTCCGCACGCTCGGGCTCACGCGACTGGCTCCCCGCGATGGGCAACAGCGACGCCCACCGCGACCCCGACCCGGTCGGCACCCCCCAGACGGTCGTCCTCGCCGACGACCTGACCCGCGAAGCCATCCAGGCCGGCATCCGCGCGGGCCATTCATACGTGGCCGAGTCGAAGTCGGTCTCCCTGACCTTCACGGCATCCGGCGCGAAGGGGGAGCACGCGGGCATCGGCGAGCGGTTGGGGGCGGACCGTGAGACCCCGGTGACGGTCAGGCTGGAGGCGACGGGCGCACCCCGCTGCACGATCCGCTTCGTCACCGACCAAGGCGTCCTTTTCACCAGCGACCCCCTCCCCGTCTCCGGTGCCGGAACGGCCGAGTGGCATACGACGGCGGCGTACGCGGCCTACGTACGGGCGGAGTTGCGCCACGAGGTGGCGCTGGGCCCGCTGCCGGGGGCGTTGGCGGCGTTCACGAACCCGATCTTCCTGGGGGCGCACGGGAAAGCGGAATGACACGAGCGGTGCTGTGGCTCCACCTCCCAGTACGGCGCCGACCGCCCGGGACGGGCATCGCGCACTGCTCCCCACGGCCCGCGCAGCCCCGCTCACCACGTCGCCACCCCGCGTCCGCACTCGGCCCACAGCAGCTTGCCGCCCTTCGACGCGCCCAGCTCGCGCAGGACGGACGCGCCCCAGGAGTCGGCGCAGGCCCGCACGAGGTACAGGCCGCGCCCGTCCTCGGCATCCTCCGGGGGTACGTCATCCGGGGCGCCCGGCGGTGTCTGCGCGAACCCGGGCGGGACCCTGGGGTCCGAGTCCCACACCGCCACGCACAGCCGGTCGGGCTCGGTCGCCCGGAGGCGGAGGGCGTACGGGCCCTTGGTGTGGCGGTGCGAGTTCGTGAGCAGTTCCGCGGCCAACAGCTCGGCTGTGGGGACGAGTTCGGTCATTTCGTGGGCGGCCAGAATCAGCCGGAGGGCTCCCCGGGCGATGCCCGGAGCTCTTGGGTCGTGCGGAAGTTGCAAGGTGTAGGACCAGGGTGGGGATACGGTTGCCATGGAAGTTTCCGATCAGGAGAGGGAGTTGGGGGCCCAGTGACGGTGCCGCTCCGTCGAGCGGGGTGCTTCTGGGTGGGCGCCTGAGTACGAAGCTAGGGCACTGACAAATAACATTTGGCAGATCCGAGAAAACTTCGAGATACTTCCCTCGTGTGGGTGACACCAACTCGGTGTGGAGCAAGAGGAGTTCACATGCCCCCGAGAGCCTCAGCGTCGGCCCGGCGCATCCGGCTCGCCGTTGAGCTGCGCAAAATGCGCGAGCGCGCGGGCATGACGGCGACCGAAGCGGCCCGCACACTCGGGATCAGCCAAGGGCAACTCAGCAACATCGAATCGGCCCGATTCGGCGTCAGCCCCGACCGGCTCAGAGCGATGGCCCGGGCGTACACATGCCCGGACCAGGACTTCGTGGAGGCCCTGGTCGCCATCGCGACCGACAAGACGCGTGGCTGGTGGGAGTCGTACCGGGAGGTTCTGCCGTCGGGCCTACTCGACCTCGCCGAACTGGAACACCACGCCACCGCCGTGCGCACCGCGTACACGACCCACGTCTCGGGGCTGCTCCAGACCCATGACCACGCCCGCGAGATCTTCCGCCACGTGATCCCGGCGCCCACGCCGCCAGAGGTCGAGCACCGCGTCTCGCACCGAATCAAGCGGCAGGACGTCATCTACCGGGCGGACCCGATCCCTTATCGCACCGTGATGCATGAAGCGGCCCTGCGCATGCGCGTCGGCGGCCGGGACGTGGCGCGCGCCCAGCTCCAGCACCTCCTCGACGTGAGTGAGTGGGAGCACATCACCGTCCGGGTGCTCCCCTTCGATGTAGGCGCGTTCCCGGGCTCGGGACAGTCCATCAACTACCTGCACGGCCCTGTCCCACAGCTCGACACCGCTCAACTCGACCAGTTCCACGGTCCCGTACTCCTGGATGCCGAAGCACTCTTGGAGAAGTACCGGAACCTGCTCGACGTGGTGGAGGCCACCGCCCTCAGCCCAGAGAAGTCCCGGGACCTGATCCACGCCATCGCCCAAGACCTGTGAAGGAGCCCCATGCCCACGCATGACTGGCAGAAGTCGTCCTACTGCCAGGAGGGCGACGCCTGCGTCCACGTCGCCGCCACCGCAGAAACGGTTCGTCTGACCGAGAGCGGCGACCCCGACGGGGTCATACTCTCGGCCGACCCCGACGCCTTCGCGGCGCTCCTCCGGGCGGTCAAAGGGAACTGCGGCTGAGTCTCGGCTGCTCCTAGGCCCCCGACGTGTTCGAGAGGCGGTCCAGCCACTCCGTCAGCAGGCCCGTCTCGGCCGGGGTGAAGGCCGGGCTCGGGGTCTGGCGGAGAAGGGCCCCGAGGCGGGTCGCGGTGGCGGGGAGGCGGGACTCGGTCGGCTCGCTCGGCGCGGTGTCGGGGCCGGAGTCCGTCACGTCCGTGGTGAAGACCGCCGCGTGTACCGCGTCTCGTACGCGGCGGGAGATCGTCCGGTCGGTGAAGGTGGCCGGGCGGGAGACCAGCATCAGGGACACGCCGACGTTGGCGGACATGATGATCTGGGCGGCGAGTTCGGGGGCGAGGCGGAGTTTGCCCTGTTCAGCGGCTCGCTGGAGGTCGGCGGTCAGGATCTGGTGGGACTCCAGGGCGGCGGCCGGCGGCGTACGCATGGCCGGGGAGTTCATGAGGCGGTAGAGGTTCGGGTTGCGCAGGGCGAACTCGGTGTGGGTGTCCCAGCCGTCGCGCAGGTCCTGCACCGGGTCCGTGCCGGGGCGGCGTCGGCGCTTGGTCGCCAAGTACTTGTCGTAGCCGTGGTCGACGACGGCCGACAGCAGCCCCTCCTTGTCCCCGAAGTGGCGGTAGAGCGCCGGGGCACCGACCCCGGCGGCCTCGCACACCGCCCGGGTCGAGACATCCCCGTTCGGGGACTCGGCGACCAGGGCGGCCGCCACTTCGAGAATGCGCGCTTTCGTACTCACGGGAGCGACGTTATCCCCCGAGGTCACCCGGCCTCCCGGTGCGGGGTCAGCAGGTCGGCCAGGCCGATACGGGTGAGGAACTCGGCACGGACGCGGTCCGCGACCCGGCTGACCTCCTCCGAGCCGTCGTCCGCCGGGTCGACGTGGACGCGGAACGGGCGCTCGCCGTGCGGAGTCCCGACGACCTCCACGATCGCGTCGGCGACCAGGGACACGTCGGCGTCGGCCGGGGCGAGGGCGGCGAGGCGCCGGGCGACCTGGTCCGTCAGGCCGGCGTAGCGTTCCTCGTACGCGGGGATCATGGTCTGCTCGGATGGATGCCCGCCCGTGGCGAAGTGGTTGGTGCCGGAGGTGAAGGCGCCCGGCACCACGATGGTCGTCTCGATGCCGAAGCGGGCCAGCTCGGCGGCGTACGACACGGCGAGCGCGTCCATCGCGGCCTTGGCGGCGAAGTACGGCGCCAGATAGGGCGGTGTACCGCCCCGGCTGGACGTGGAGCCGATCCACAGCAGCAGGCCGGACTGCCGGGCGCGCAGGTGCGGGAGCGCGGCCCGGTTGACGCGCTGGGTGCCGAGTACGTTCGTGTCGTAGACCGCCGCCAGTTCCTCGGGCGTGAACGCCTCGGTCGGGCCGGTCACCATATGGCCCGCGTTGTGCACGAGCACGTCCAGGCCGCCCGCCTCCGCGAGGACCGTGGCCACGGCCGTGTCGGCCGACTCCTGGGAGAGCACGTCCAGTTCGACGGTGCGCAGGTCCACCCGGTGTTCGGCGGCGTACGCCTTGGCGTCCGCGACGCGGGGCGCATTGCGGCCCGTGGTGTCGCGCAGTGCCGCGTAGACCGTGTGTCCGGCGCGGGCGAGGGCGCGGGCGGAGAGGGCGCCGAAGCCGGAACCCGCGCCGGTGATGAGGATCGTCTTGCTCATGAGGGGCTCCAGGGAGAGAAGGGCGACGGGATTACGCGATGCCGCCGTTGGCCCGGATCACCTGGCCGTTGACCCAGCGGCCGGCCGGGCCCGCGAGGAAGGCGACGACGCCGGCGATGTCCTCGGGCGTGCCGAGGCGCTCCAGCGGCGGCTGGGCGGCCATCCGCGCGACGGTCTCCTCGTCCTTGCCGTCCAGGAACAGCGCGGTGGCGGTCGGGCCGGGGGCCACCGCGTTGACGGTGATGTCCCGGCCGCGCATCTCGCGGGCCACGATCAGGGTCATCGCCTCGACGGCGCCCTTCGTGGCGGCGTACGCGCTGTAGCCGGGGAGGGCGAGGGCCAGTACCGAGGTGGAGAAGTTGATGATCGCGCCGCCCGGGCGCAGCCGGCGCACGGCCTGCTGGTCGACGACGAACGTGCCGCGGATGTTGGTGCGGTGCATGCGGTCGAGGTCGGCGAGGTCGAGGTCGGCGAGCGGGGCCAGCGTCATGACGCCGGCCGCGTGCACGACGACATCTACGCCGCCGTACGCCTTTTCGGCGGCGTCGAAGAGGGCGGCGACGTCGGTCTCGTCGGCCACATCGGCGCGGTGGGCCAGGGCCTGGCCGCCGGCCTCCGTGATCGTGGTGACGGCCTTTTCGGCCTCGGCCGCGTTGCCGGCGTAGTTCACGACGACGGCGTATCCGTCGGCGCCGAGGCGCTCGGCGGTCTCGCGGCCGATGCCGCGGGAACCGCCGGTGACGATCGCTACGCGGGGGGTGGTGGTGGGGTTGGTGGGCTGCTCGCTCATGAGGTCGCTCCTGCCGGTGGCTGGGGTAGCGGTGACTCGCACCCCGACAGAAACAACGCTAACACTTCTACGTTAGCGGCGCTACAGCGGGGAGGGGCGGGTCGCCGGTAACGCCGCTACCGTGTGGCGTTTCCTCGCCCCCTCCGCTTTACCCGTCCCGCCTGGGAGGCTCCCGCCCCCCAAACCCCCCTTATCGCGCTTCGCGCTCGTCCTCAAACGCCGGACGGGCTGGAACCCAATTCCTCACCCCGGCCACACGATCGCCTGCACCTCGCTGTACGCCTGCAGCGCGTACGACCCCACGTCCCGGCCCACCCCGCTCTTCTTGAAGCCGCCGAACGGGGCCTCCATGTTGCGGCCGACCGTGTTGACGCCCACGCCTCCCGCCCGCAAGCGCCGCGCGACGCGGAAGGCGCGGGCGACGTCGCCGGACCAGACGTAGTCGATGAGGCCGTAGTCGCTGTCGTTGGCCAGCGCGATGCCCTCCTCCTCGTCGTCGAAGGGGACGACCACGACGACCGGGCCGAAGATCTCCTCGCGGACCACTCGCATGTCGGGGGTGCAGTCGGCGAGGAGGGTCGGGGCGACGTAGAAGCCGCGGGCGAGCGCGGGGCGTTCGCCGCCCGTCACCACCCGCGCGCCCTCCTTCCGCCCGAGTTCGACATACGACTCGACCCGGTCGCGATGCGCCGCCGAGATGACCGGGCCGACCACCGTGCCCGGCTCCCGCGGATCCCCCACCTTCACATGCCGGGCGTACGCCGCCAGTTGCTCGACCAGCCGGTCGTGCACCCCCCGCTGCACCAGCACCCGCGTCGGGGCCGTGCAGATCTGCCCGCTGTAGAACGAGAACGTCGTGCCGATCCCCGACACCGCAGATTCCAGGTCCGCGTCGTCGAAGACGACCGCCGCGCCCTTGCCGCCCAGCTCCATCAGCTGCCGTTTCATGGACCGGCCGCACACCTCGGCGATGCGCTGCCCGACGGCCGTCGAACCGGTGAAGCTGACCATGTCGACGTCCGGCGAGTCGACGGCCGACTCCCCCACCTCCGCCGCCGAGCCGCTGACCACGTTCACCACCCCCGGTGGCACCCCGGCGGCCTCCAGGGCCTCCGCCATCCGGTAGACGGACAGGGGATCCTGCGGGGCCGGCTTCACCACCACCGTGTTGCCCATGGCGAGGGCGGGGGCGATCTTGCCGGCCGGGTTGGCCCAAGGGTTGTTGTACGACGTGATGCAGGTGACCACGCCGACCGGCTGGCGTACGGCCAGCGCGCCCATCACGGCCGCCCTGCCGAAGGGCCCGGCCTCGTTGATCTGCGGCGGCAGCGGCTGCTCGACGGGTTCGACCCGCGCGTACCGCCGGAAGCGGGCCATCCCGACGCCCACCTGCATACCGCGCGCCGTCCCGGTCGTGGCGCCGCTCTCGGCCTGGGCGAGTTCGGCGTACGGGACGAAGTTGCGCTGGATGACGTCGGCCGCCCGGGCCAGCACGGCCGCCCGCTCCTCGGCCGGCGTGCGCGACCACGCCCCGAAGGCCTCGCGGGCCGCGGCCGCCGCCGCGTGCACCTGGTCCCGCGAGGCCTCCGGCGCCCGCCCGACGACCCCTTCGCTCGCCGGGTCGATCACCTCGTAGTGCCCGTGGTCGGGCGCCAGCCACGAACCGCCGATGAACAACCGCTGCTCGTCGGTCATGTGGTACTCACCGTCCGGGTGTCACGGCCGGAGCGGAGCACCTTCCCGGGCACGGAACCCGTCACCACATCACCCCGTATCACCTCGACCCCGTTGACCCACACGGCCGTTACGCCGATCGCCCGGGAGTCCAGGCGCGGGCTCTCTCCCGGCAGGTCGTGCACCAGGGTGGCCTTTCCGGCGTCGATCCGCTCCGGGTCGAAAAGCACCAGGTCGGCATGGAATCCCACCTCGAGGCGTCCTCGTTCGCGCAGCCCGAAGAGCCGCGCCGGGTCGTCCGTCAGCATCCGAACGGCCCGCTCCAGCGTCACCAACTTCCGCCCGCGCACACAGTCGCCGAGGAAGCGGGTGGTGTACGGGGCTCCGCACATGCGGTCCAGATGGGCGCCCGCGTCGGAGCCGCCCAGCAGGACGTCCTGGTGCTGCCAGGTCTCGGCCCGCAGCGCCCACGAGTCGGGGTCGTTGTCGGTGGGCATCGGCCACAGCACCGTACGGAGGTTGTCGGCCGCGCAGATCTCGACGAGGCACTCGAACGGCTCCTGGCCGCGCTCGGCCGCGATGTCCCCTACGACCCGCCCGGTCAGGCCCTCGTTCGCCGCGCTGTACGTGTCGCCGATGACGTACCGCCCGAAGTGGGCGAGCCGCCGGAATACGCCGGCTTCCTTCGAAGCGGCCCGCCGGAGCATTTCCGCCCGGACCTCGGCGTCCCGCAACCGGGCGATGCGCTCCGGCACGGGCAGCCCCAGTACCTCGCCCCAGCCGGGGATCAGGTTCAGCGCGCAGAAAGTGCCGAGGGACATGTTCATCGGGGTGAGGATCGGCATGGTGAGCGCGACGACGCGGCCGCCGGCCTTGCGGGCACGCTCGCTCGCCTCCAGCTGGCGGGGGACGCGCTCGGGGACGGCGGCGTCGATCGTCAGGACGTTCCAGTTGAGGGGGCGTCCCGCCGCCGTGCTCATCTCCACGAACAGGTCGATCTCGTCGTCGCTGAACTGGTCGAGGCAGCCGGCCACGATCGCCTCGATCTGCGTGCCCTCGTGCTCCCCCACGGCCCTGCTGAGTGCCAGCAGCTCCGCCGGTTTCGCGTGCCGGGAGGCGACCGGCTTGCCGTCGCCGTCGGAGTGGGTGGAGGACTGGGTGGTGGACAGGCCCCAGGCACCGGCGTCCATGGCCTCATGGAAGAGGGCGAGCATCTCGCCGAGTTGTTCTTCCGTGGGCTGCCCGCCCACCGCCGCCGGACCCATCACATACCGCCGCAGCGCGCAGTGCCCCACCATGAATCCGGCGTTGACCGCGATCCGGCCCTCCAGTGCGTCCAGGTACTCCCCGAAGGTGTGCCAGCTCCAGGGCGCGCCCTCCTCCAGAGCGACCAGGGACATCCCCTCCACCTTGGACATCATGCGGCGGGTGTAATCGGCGTCGCCGGGGCGGGCCGGGTTCAGCGGGGCGAGGGTGAAGCCGCAGTTGCCGCCCGCGACCGTGGTGACCCCGTGGTTGAGGGAGGGAGTGGCGTACGGGTCCCAGAAGAGCTGGGCGTCGTAGTGGGTGTGCGGGTCGACGAAGCCGGGGGCGAGGACCAGCCCGGCGGCGTCCTCGCTGGTACGGGACGGCTCGGTCACCGTACCGATCACGGCGATGCGGCCGTCCCGTATCCCCACGTCGGCGGTGTACGCGGGCGCGCCCGTCCCGTCCACGACGGTCGCGCCCTTGATCAGATGGTCGAGCATGACCGCAGCACCCCCTACGCGGACTGGCGGAACCGGGTCGTGCGGTGCACCGGATCCGTGTCGATCTTCGGGATGACGTGCTCGCCGATCAGCCGGATCGTCTGGAGCGTCTCCTCCTTCGGCACCCCGACCGGCAGACCGAAGCTGAGCTGGTCGGCGCCCGCCTGCTCCCAGCGTTTGCACTGGGTGAGCACCTCGTCGGGGTCGCCGCAGATCAACAGCTCCTCCTCGATGAGGAGTTCGACGAACTCCGGGGTGTACTCGGGGAGCGTCTCCGGCCAGACGGGGAAGCCCTCGGGGCGCGGGAAGGTGTCGTGATAGCGGAAGACGAGGGAGGGGAGGTAGTGCAGGCCGCCGCCCACCGCGATCCGGATCGCCTCCTCGTGTGTGGGGGCGCAGATGGCGGTGGTCGTCACCATGACGTTGTCGTTGACGAAGTCCCCGACCGGTTCGGCGTTCACGACCGCCGTCTTGTACTGCTCGAGCACCCACTCCATGTCGGAGACCTTCTGCACGCTGAAGCCGAGCACCCCGAGGCCCTTGCGGGCGGCCATGGCGTACGAGGGCGGCGACCCGGCGGCGTACCACATGGCGGGGTGCGACTTGCCGTACGGCTTGGGCAGCACCTTGCGGGGTGGGAGCGACCAATGTTTGCCCTGGAACCCGGCGTACTCCTCCTGGAGCCACATCTTCGGGAACTCGGCGATGGTCTCTTCCCAGATCTCCTTGGTGTAGTTCATGTCGGTGACGCCGGGGATGAAGCCGAGGATCTCGTGCGAGCCGGCGCCTCGTCCGGACCCGAACTCGAAGCGGTTCTCGGAGAGATGGTCGAGCATGGCGACCTTCTCGGCGACCTTGACCGGGTGATTGACCTGGGCGAGCGGGTTGAAGATGCCCGAGCCGAGGTGGATGCGGTCGGTCGCGTGCGCCAGGTATCCGAGGAAGACGTCATTGGCGGACAGGTGCGAGTACTCGTCCAGGAAGTGGTGCTCGGACGCCCAGGCGTACTTGAAGCCGGACTTGTCCGCCTGGATGACGTACTCGGTCTCCTCCATCAGCGCCTTGTGCTCCGCGAGCGGGTCCGTCTCGGCGCGCTTGCCCACGTATCCCTGTACAAAGAGCCCGAATTCCAAGGAGGTTCACCGTCCCCATCCAGATACCCGACAGATATCTGACGTACCGTCAGATTCATTGAGCCGACTGTTCCACCGCGCACGTGGACCGTCAATAGCTGACGCCACGTCAGAGAACGCTCACGCCCGCCAGCCATCCCCCGTCGATCACGAACGGCTGTCCGGTGATGTACGAGGAGTCCTCGCCGGTCAGGAAGAGGGCGAGGCGGGCCACCTCCTCCGGCCGCCCGATCCGTCCCAGCGGCACGAGCTTGCGGTACAGCTCGTCGAGCGCCTCGGAGGCCGCCGCGCTGTCGGCGGGGTCGGCGCCCGGGTCGAGCTGGGCCGGGTTGCTCATGGCGGTGTCGATGGCCCCCGGGCAGACGGCGTTGACGCGGATCTTCTTGGCGGCCAGTTCGAGGGCCGCGACCCGCGTCAGGCCCACGATGGCGTGCTTGGTCGCGGAGTAGGCCCCCACCCACGCCATGCCCGTGAGCCCCGCGTACGAAGCCGTGTTCACGATCGTGCCGCCGCCCGCGGCCTCGATCTCGGGCGCCACGGTCTTGATCCCGAGGAACACCCCGACCTGGTTGACCTGCACGATCTGCTGGAACTCGTCCAGCGGCGTGTCGACCAGCTCGTTGAAGCGCAGGATGCCGGCGTTGTTGACGAGCCCGTCGATCCGCCCGTACGCATGCTTGGCGGCCCGCACCGCCTCGTGCCAGTCGGCCTCCTGGCTGACATCGAGGTGGACGTATCGCGCCCCGATCTCCTTGGCCAGCGCCTCCCCCTGGTCGTCGAGCACATCCGCGACGACGACCGCGGCGCCCTCCTCGACGAACAGCCGCGCCTCCCGCTCGCCCTGCCCGCGCGCCGCACCGGTGATGAGGACGACGCGTCCGTCCAGCTTGCCCATGGCTCTCCTTGAGGCTCAGAGGTGAGGCGCGACGTCCGCGCCGAAGGCGGCGATCTGGTCGGTGAGTTCGCCGCGGCTCCTGCTGCGGAACCGCACCTGTATCTGGTGGACGCCCATCGCCCGGTAGGCCCGCAGCGACTCGGCGAGCTCCTCGGGCGCCCCGTGCAGGGTGCGCCGCCCGACATCCCAGCCGGGCGCGCCGACGTACAGCGGCTCGGTGATGGCGCCGACGGTGACGGGCTCTTCGATGCCGGCCTCCGCGCGCAGGTCCTTGAGCCGGGCGATCTGCCCCGGCAGCCGGTCGCGCGGGTCCCCCTGCGGCAGCCAGCCGTCGCCCCGCAGCGCGGCGCGGCGCACGGCGGCGGGCGAGGAGCCGCCGACCCACACGGGTACCCGCTCCTGCGCGGGCCGGGGCCGCTGCCCGAGCCCCTCGAAGTCGTACACCTTGCCGTGGTGGACGGGGTATTCGTCCCTCCCCAGCGCGGCCCGCAACGCGTCGATCGACTCGTCGAGCACCGCCCCGCGCCGCTCGAAGTCCGCCCCGACCGCCTCGAACTCCTCCTGTACGTGTCCGGCGCCCACTCCGAGGATGAGCCGCCCGCCGGAAAGGTGGTCGAGGGTGGCGTACTGCTTGGCCGTGACGAGCGGATGCCGCAGCCCGACGATCGCGACATGGCTGAGCAGCCGTACGCGCTCGGTCACGCCCGCCAGGTAGGCGAGGGTGGCGACGGGGTCGTACCAGGTCGTGCTCATCGCGTCCGCGAGGCGCCGTGGGATGGCGACATGGTCACAGCTCGCGAGGTAGGCGAAGCCGGCGCGGTCGGCGGCACGGGCGATCCCGACCAGGTCTTCAGGTCCGGCCTCCGCCTCCCACGCCTCCGCGTAGAGGGTGCTCTGCGACTGGACGGGGAGCTGCATCCCGTACGCCAGCCGGCCTTCGGGCAGTACGCGCATGGACGGCACCCCTTTATCTGACGAGTCGTCATCTCCGCTCATGGTGGTAGCTGACGACCCGTCAGACAAGAGGCGTGCACCGTTTACGGCGCCCAGAGGCCCTCGGGCGTCAGCCCCAGCAGCTCGATCGCGTTGCGCCGTACGATCCGGTCGACCACGTCCGCGTCGAGGTGGCTCATCTGGGCCTCGCCGACCTGCCGGGACTGGGGCCAGGTGGAGTCGGAGTGCGGGTAGTCGGTCTCGTACAGGACATTGCCGACGCCGATCGCGTCGAGGTTCTTCAGGCCGAAGGCGTCGTCGAAGAAGCAGCCGTAGACATGGTCGGCGAAGAGTTCGGACGGCGGGCGGTGGACCTTGTCGGCGACGCCGCCCCAGCCGCGGTTCTCCTCCCACACCACGTCGGCGCGCTCGAGGATGTAGGGGATCCAGCCGATCTGGCCTTCCGCGTACATGACCTTGAGGTTCGGGAAGCGCTCGAACTTGCCGCTCATCAGCCAGTCGACCATCGAGAAGCAGCAGTTGGCGAAGGTGATGGTGGAGCCGACGGCGGGCGGGGCGTCGGCGGAGGTGGACGGCATACGGCTGCTGGAGCCGATGTGCATGGCGATGACCGTGCCGGTCTCGTCGCAGGCGGCGAGGAAGGGGTCCCAGTCGTCGGTGTGGACGGAGGGCAGCCCCAGGTGGGGCGGGATCTCGGAGAAGGCCACCGCGCGTACGCCACGGGCGGCATTGCGCCGTACCTCTTCCGCCGCGAGGTGCGCATCCCACAGCGGTATGAGGGTGAGCGGGATCAGACGCCCGTGCGCGGCCGGCCCGCACCACTCCTCCACCATCCAGTCGTTGTAGGCCCTTACCGCGAGAAGGGCCAGCTCACGGTCCTTGGCCTCGGTGAACGTCTGCCCGCAAAAGCGCGGGAAGGTGGGGAAGCAGAGGGCGGACTGGACGTGGTTGACGTCCATGTCGGCAAGACGCCGAGTGACGTCGTACGAACCCGGTCGCATCTGCTCGTACGTGATGATCTCGAGCTTGATCTCGTCGCGGGAGTAGCCGACGGCGGTGTCGAGGCGGGTGAGGGGGCGGTGCAGGTCCTCGTACACCCACCAGTCGCCGATCGGGCCGTCGTCGCCGGGGCTGCCCATGACGGGCGCGAACTTGCCGCCCAGGAAGGTCATTTCCTTCAGCGGCGCGCGGACTATACGGGGTCCGGTGTCCTGGTACTTCGCCGGCAGCCGGTCCCGCCAGACGTCGGGGGGTTCCACCGTGTGGTCGTCCACCGAGATGATCTTCGGGAAGTCCTGGCCGGTCGCGGGGGTCTTCATGGTCTCCATACCGGCCACGGTAGCGCTGATCTGACGACCCGTCAGCTACTGGGAAGGGGGACGCCGGATGCGCGCCTGCGTGCGGAGGTGATGTGAGGACCTTGTGGTGTACCGTGCGGCGCCCTGTGATCGCCGTCTCCCACGGCTGACGCATCCGCCATGAACAAGGCAAACTGGCCTCCTTGCACTGACGGTTCGGCAGGGGGACAGCGATGGACGGTGTGCCGCGAGTACCGGAGCAGCGGCGTCCCGAGGAATCGGCGGCGCTGCGCTTCAGCGTGCTCGGCCCGGTGCGCGCCTGGCACGGTGACGAGCCCCTGCCTGCGGGGTCCCCGCAGCAACGCGCCCTGCTGGCCGCGCTGCTGCTGCGCGACGGCCGCACGGCCACGGCTTCCGAACTCATCGACGCCCTGTGGGGCGACGAACCCCCCTCCCAGGCACTGGCCGCCGTGCGCACGTACGCGTCCCGGCTCCGTAAGGCACTGGGGTCCGAGGTCCTGGTGAGTGAGTCGGGCGGATACGCCATCCGATCGCTCACTGAGGGCGCGCTCGACCACGCCCGGGCCCAGGACCTGGCGGCCGACGCCGAGAAGGCGCGCAGCGCCGGGGATCTGTGCCGGGCCCGCGAACTGCTGCGGGACGCGCTCGGACTGTGGGACGGGGAGCCGCTGGCGAGCGTTCCCGGGCCGTACGCGGAGACACAGCGGGCCCGGCTGGAGGAGTGGCGGCTGCAACTCCTTGAGTCGCGGCTCGACATGGACCTGGAGCAGGGCTGCCACGCGGAGGCGGTCTCCGAACTGACCGCGCTGACGGCGGCGCATCCGCTCCGCGAGCGGTTGCGGGAGCTGCTGATGCTCGCGCTGTACCGCAGCGGCCGCCAGGCGGAGGCGCTGGCGGTGTACGCGGACACCCGGCGCCTGCTGGCCGACGAACTCGGCGTCGACCCGCGCGCGGGCCTGAAGGAACTCCAGCAGCGGATCCTGCAGGCCGACCCCGGCCTCGCGGAACCCTCCGCCCCCGCCGCCGAGCCCACCGCCGCCCCCGTACGCCCCGCCCAGCTCCCCGCCACGGTCACCGACTTCACCGGCCGCTCCTCCTTCGTCCAGGAACTGAGCGACGTCCTGGCCTCCGCCTCCTCCGCCGAGGGCCGGGTGATGGCGGTCTCGGCGCTGGCGGGCATCGGGGGCGTGGGCAAGACGACTCTCGCGGTGCATGTCGCGCACCAGGCACGCGGGGCGTTCCCCGATGGGCAGCTGTACGTCGACCTGCAGGGAGCGGGGTCGCGAGCGGCGGAGCCGGAGACGGTGCTCGGTGCTTTCCTGCGGGCCCTGGGTACGGCTGATTCCGCCATCCCGGACTCGCTGGAGGAACGCTCGGCCCTGTACCGCTCGGTGCTGGACGGCCGCCGCGTCCTCGTGCTGCTGGACAACGCCCGGGATGCGGCGCAAGTGCGTCCGCTGCTACCGGGGATGGAAGGCTGCGCGGCCCTGGTCACTTCCCGGGTGCGGATGGTGGACCTGGCGGGCGCCCATCTGGTGGATCTGGACGTGATGTCGCCCGAGGAGGCGTTGCAGCTCTTCACGAAGATCGTGGGCGAGGAGCGGGTCGCCTCGGAACGGGAGGCCGCGCTCGACGTGGTCGCGGCGTGCGGCTTCCTTCCCCTGGCGATCCGTATCGCCGCCTCCCGCCTGGCCGCGCGCCGCACCTGGACGGTGTCCGTGCTGGCGGCCAAGCTCGCCGACGAACGCCGCCGCCTGGACGAACTCCAGGCGGGCGACCTCGCGGTGAAGGCCACGTTCGAACTGGGCTACGGCCAGCTGGAGCCGGCCCAGGCCCGCGCCTTCCGTCTCCTGGGCCTGGCGGACGGCCCGGACATCTCCCTGGCCGCCGCGGCGGCGGTCCTGGACCTCCCGGTCGAGGACACCGAGGACCTCCTGGAGTCCCTCGTCGACACCTCCCTCCTGGAGTCGGCGGCTCCCGGCCGCTACCGCTACCACGACCTCGTACGCCTCTACGCGCGCGCGTGCGCTGAGCGGGACGAGCAGCCGCCGAGCGAGCGGGACGCGGCCATGTCCCGGTTGCTTGACTTCTATTTGGCTACGGCTGCGGGGGTCTACGAGATCGATCGGCCCGGGGACCGGCTGGTGGACCACCTTGAGGCCACCGAGTATCCAGGGCTGGTGTTCGAGGACCGGCATCAGGCTCAGGACTGGTTGTACGCCGAGGCGGTCTGCACCCTGGCGTGTGTGCGGCAGTCGACGGGACCTCAGACCCTGCCGCGGGCCGTCGATCTCCTGTGGGCCGCCGTCGACCTGGCGGAATCAGGAGCGAACTCCAAGGAGTACGAGGCCATCGCCGAGGCCGCGCGCACCGCCGCGCAGAAGATCGCGGCGCCACGCGCCGAGGCCCGGGCGCTGACGACGCTGTCCTTCGTGCACCACATCACCGGGCGTTTCGACTCGGCGGACCGGGCCGCCACGCGTGCCCTCGAGCTGGCCCTCGCCACCGGTGATCCTCTGACCAGCTGCTGGTCGTCCAACATCCTCGGCGTGATCGCGCTGTACCAGAACCGGCATGAGGACGGCGAGGCACACCTGAGCCGCGCCATCGAGAACTTCCGCGCCTGCGAGGACCGCCCGGGCGAGGCGAGCGCCCTGTGCAACCTCTCCCGCATTCACCTCGCCGCCGGGCGGACCGCGAGCGCGGTGACCCTGGCCGAGCAGGGCACGGCCATGTACGACGACATGGGCCACGCGCTGAGGGGGGCCAATGGCCGGTACGCCCTGGGGCTCGCGCTCACACAGAGCGGTCAGCTCTCCCAGGCCGTCCACCGTCTGCAGGAAGCCCTCGAAGTGTTCCGGGACAGCCGCCAGCGGCTGTGGGAGGGCATGACGCTGTTCCGTCTCGCCGAGGCGGACCTGGCCGCACGGCGCCCGGCACAGGCCGCCGCAAACGCCGAGTTGGCGCTGACCGTTCTCCGGGGGATCGGCGGCGAATGGCGACGCGGCAACGTTCTGTCGGTGCTCGGCCGGGCCCTGAACGGTATCGGCCAGATCGGTCGCGCCCAGGTCTGCTGGCAGGAAGCCCTCGACATCTACGAGACGTTGGGCGCCCCGGAGGCCGCTGAGGTGCGGGTGCTTCTCAACCCTCTCGCCGTCGCCTGAGAGCGCGCGCCTGCACGTTCATCGTTCGTTTATCGCCACCCGGCACTCTCGACGTGTCGATCCGTCGCGTCGGGGGGCAGACGGGGTGACACGCGGCCGCACCTTTAAGGTGAACCGGCCCAGAAGTGCCCGTCCGGCGACCCTCGGGGGAGTTGCCGGGCGGGACCTTCCCGACTACCGCATCGAGAACTGCAGGGGAGCCAGTCATGAGCGACGAGACCAGCACCGACAACGTCCACGCCACCGACGAGCCGACGGTCGGCACGGACAACGTGCACGCCACCACCGAGCCCCTCACGGGCAAGAACCCGATCGCCCCGGGCGAGGACACCGGCGACGCGTCCACGGACAACGTCCACGCGACGGACGAGCCGGCCTGACCAGACCACATCACACGGGGATCGGCCGCGGCGGCGCGGAGGGGGAGCCGCCGCGGCCGACGTGTGTCCGGGCGGGTGCGGCTCCACTCCTCCGGAGAGCCCTGCCGGTCGACGTCGGCCGCCCGCGTGCGCGAGCCTCATCGAGCTGATCACGTGGTAACGCCGCGAAGCTGCCCCTTCATCACCTTCCCACTCGCGTTCCGAGGCAGTTCCCGCACGAACTCCACCGTCCTGGGCACTTTGTAGTTCGCCATTTCGCGGCGGGACCAGGCGATGAGGTCGTCGGCGGTGAGGGGGGAATCCGGGCGGCGGACGACGTACGCCTTGCCGACCTCGCCGAGGCGGTCGTCCGGGACGCCGATCACGGCGACGTCGGCGACGTCCGGGTGGAGGCCGAGGAGCTGTTCTATCTCGGCGGGGTAGGCGTTGAAGCCGCCGACGATGAACATGTCCTTGATGCGGTCGGTGATGCGGAGGTTGCCCGCGGGGTCGAGGACGCCGACGTCGCCCGTGTGCAGCCAGCCGTCGGGGTCGAGGACCGCCGCCGTGGCCTCCGGGTCCTCGAAATAGCCCCGCATGACGTTGAAGCCCCGGACCAGGACCTCTCCGGGAGAGCCGGGGTCGACAGGAGCTCCGGAGGCGTCGGCGACCCGTACCTCCGTGTCCGGGATCGCCCGGCCCGACGTCGAGGCGATCACCGGCGGTGCGTCACCGCGCCGGCACATCGTGACGATCCCGCTGGCCTCGGACAGGCCGTACGCCGTGAGCACCGTGCCCACGCCGAGTTCCGAGCGCAGGCGTTCCACCAGGCGCAGGGGAACCACCGCCGCTCCCGTCACCACCAGCCGCAACGCCGAGAGGTCGTACGTGTCCCTGGACGGGTGGTCCAGCAGCGACTGGTGGAGGGTGGGCGGGCCCGGCAGGACCGAGATGCGCTCCGACGCCACGTTCGCCAGCACCGTGTCCACGTTGAACACCGGCTGCGGGATCATCGTCGCGCCGCGCATCAGGCAGGCCACGATGCCCGCCTTGTAGCCGAAGGTGTGGAAGAAGGGGTTCACGATCAGATAGCGGTCGCCCTCGCGCAGCCCCGCGAGGTCGCTCCAGATGGCGTAGCCGCGGAGGGTCTGCGCATGGGTGATCAACGCGCCCTTGGGGCGGCCCGTCGTGCCCGAGGTGAAGATGATGTCCGAGGGGGAGGAGGGGGACACACCGTCTCCCCGGCGGCGTACCTCCGCCGCTCCCACCCCGTCCCCTTCCGCCAGGAAGTCCTTCCAGGTGAGGAAGTCGGCGGGCGCGTCGTCCGCGAGCACCACCACCTGCTCCAGGTGCGGGATACCGGGCAACGGGCCCGGCCCTCCGGGCCCTTCTCCCGCCGCCCGCCGCAGCGACGCCACGTACGACGTGCCCAGGAACGTGCCCGTCACGAACAGCAGGCGGGCCCGGCTGCGAGCCAGGACGTACGCCGCCTCGCTTCCCTTGAAGCGTGTGTTCAGCGGGACCAGGACCGCGCCCGCGGACACCGCGCCGAGGGCGGAGACGATCCAGTCGAGGGTGTTCGGAGCCCAGATGGCCACCCGGTCGCCCGGTCGCACCCCGTTCGCCATGCACGCCGCCGCCGCGTGTTCCACGCGGGCGCCCAACTCGGCGTAGGAGATGCGCGTACGGCCCTCGACGACCGCCTCACGGTCCGCGAAGCGTGTCGCCGCCGAACGCACCAGTCCGGGGATGCTGCCCCACTCCAGGTCACCGCGCATCGCGCACCTCCCGCTGACGCACCACTAGCTGACTGTCCGTCAGATTAGCTGTAGCCTGACGCCCTGTCAGCAGCCGGGACGTCCGCGGAGGTGCACGCATGCCAGGGATCAAGGACGCCACAGCCGTCGTCGGGATCGGACAGACGCCCTTCGCCCGGCAACTGCCCGAGTCCGAGAAGGCGTTGGCCTGTCGCGCCATCCTGGCCGCCCTCGACGACGCCGGGATCGCGCCCGCGGAAGTCGACGCACTCGCCTCCTACACCATGGAGGAGACGGACGAGGTGGAGGTGGCCAAGGCCGTCGGGCTCGGCGACCTCACTTTCTTCAGCAAGGTCGGATACGGAGGGGGCGGCTCCTGCGCCACCGTCGCCCACCTCGCCGCCGCCATCGCCGGCGGTCAGGCCACGGTGGGTATCGCCTGGCGGTCGCGGAAAAGGGGCAGCGGACCCCGCCCGTGGAAGAACACGGCCGTCCAACTCACCACTCCCGCCCAGTGGACCCGCCCCTTCGGCCTCCTCCGCCCCGCCGACGAGATCGGCATGCTGGCACGCCGGTACATGCACGAGTACGGGGCCACCAGGGACCATCTCTTCAATGTCGCCCTCGCCTGCCGCAACCGGGCCAACCAGAATCCGGCCGCGATCATGTACGAGCGCCCGCTGACCCGCGAGATGTACATGACCTCCCGCTGGATCAGCGAACCCCTGTGCCTCTTCGACAACTGCCTGGAGACGGACGGCGCGTTGGCGTGTGTGATCGTGTCCGCCGAGCGCGCCCGCGACTGCCGACAGCGGCCCGTGTACGTCCACTCCGCCGCCCAGGGCCTGCCCGCCCAGCACCACGGCATGGTCAACTACTGGAACGACGACCCGCTCACGGGCCCCGCCTGGACTGCCGCCCGCCACCTGTGGAAACACGCCGACTTCACACCGGAGGACGTGGACGTGGCGCAGATCTACGACGCGTTCACCCCCCTCATCCCGCTCTCGCTGGAGGGATACGGCTTCTGCGGGAGAGGGGAGGGCGCGGCCTTCACCGAGGGCGGCGCCCTGGAGATCGGGGGACGGCTGCCCCTCAACACGGGGGGCGGCGGACTCAGCGAGGCTTACGTGCACGGCTTCAACCTCATCAACGAGGGCGTGAAGCAGTTGCGGGGCACGAGCACGGCGCAGGTGCCGGGGGCCGCCACCTGCCTGGTCACCGCCGGTGAGGGAGTACCGACATCCGCGCTTCTTCTCAAGGTCTGAGGAGCCGACATGAACGAGCCCCTTCTCTCCCCCGTCCTCGACGACGACGGCACGCCCTTCTGGCAGTACGCGGCCCAGGGTGAACTCCGCATCCAGGCGTGCGCCGACTGCGGCGAACTCCGCTTCCCGCCCCGGCCCTGCTGCCCGCACTGCCACTCCTTCGAGAGCGAGTGGCGCAAGATGAGCGGGCGCGGGCGCGTGTGGTCGTACGTCATCCCGCACCCGCCGCTGCTGCCCGCCTACGCCGAGCAGGCCCCGTACAACGCGATCGTGGTCGAGCTGGCGGAGGCTCCCCGGATACGGCTCGTGGGGAACCTGGTGAGGGGGCCCGGCGCGCCGCTCAACTCCGTTCCGGCGGAACGCATACGGATCGGGGCGCGGGTGCAGGCGGTCTTCACGCAGGTGGGTGGCGTGAGCGTGCCCCGGTGGATTCTGGAGCGGGCGTGAGGAGCGGGGGCGGGGGGCTGAGCGTCGGGATCGACAAGGACACCGGCGTCGGCGTCCTCACCCTCGACCGGCCCGGCAAGCTCAACGCCATCGGCCTCGACACGGCGGCCGAACTCGCCGCTGCCTGGCGGGAGTTCCGGTACGACGACACCGTGCGGGCCCTCGTCGTCACCGGGGCGGGCACGCGGGCCTTCAGTACGGGGATCGACCGGGACGTGGAGGTTCCGCAGCCCAACTCGCCCTACATGGTGGACGATCCGCTCGTCGCCATCGGGCCGAAGGCGAACGACCTGTGGAAGCCGGTGATCGCCGCCGTGAACGGGATCGCCTGCGGGGGTGCCTTCTATCTGCTGGGGGAGGCGGAGTTCGTCGTGGCGGACGAGACGGCGACCTTCTTCGATCCGCACACCACGTACGGGATGGTCAGCGCATACGAGTCCGTGTACATGGCGCAGCGGATGCCGGTCGGGGAGGTGGCTCGGATGGCGTTGATGGGGACCGCCGAGCGGATGTCCGCGCGGCGGGCGTATGAGGTGGGGCTGGTGTCCGAAGTCACCTCGCCGGGCGGTGCGTTGGCGGCGGCCGTCGAGTGCGCGGCCGTCATCGCCTCGTATCCGGCCGAGGCCGTGCAGGGCACCGTGCGAGCCCTGTGGCTGGCCGGCGAGGCAGGGCGGGCGCAGGCCCTCGCGCACGCGCCGCAGCTTGTGTCGCTGGGGAATCTGCCGGGGGAACGGCAGGCGTCGCTGTTCTCCGGCCGTCGGCCCGGGTTTCGGCTGCGGTAGGCGGCGCCCGCGTGGCGGGGGCGTCATACCCGGCGTAGCGTCTGCACCGACGGCCGCCGTCCGGAGTCCCTTCCGTGCCCGGTGCGACGGCCGTCACAGCGGTTCTCGCCCCCTCCGCCCCTGCCCGTCCCGTACCTGAGGGGCTCCGCCCCCCAGACCCCCCGTATCGCGCTTCGCGCTCGTCCTCAAACGCCGGACGGGCTGAAGCCCTCCGGCGATTGAGGGGCGGAGGGGGCGAAAAACCGCTCACGTCGTCCGCGCCGTCCCCGTCCCCTTCTCCGCGTCCAGCGCGTACACACAGCGGTCCTTGCTGCAGGCGTACACCACGCCGTCCTTGACGACGGGCGCCCCGGTGATCTCGCCCCCGGTGGCGAGCTTCCAGCGCAGGCGGCCGTCGTCGGCCTTGAGCGTGTAGAGCAGGTGATCCGTCGAACCGAAGTGGATGCGGCCCTCGGCCACCGCGGGGGCGCCCACCAGGTCGCCGCCCGCCTGGAAGCGCCACTTGGGCGTGCCGGTCACGGCGTCCAGGGTGTACAGCCCCTTGCCGCTGCCGACGTGGACGTGACCGGCGGCGACGAGGACCGGCTCGATGGAGGCGCGGGACTCGGTGGCGATGCGCCAGCGGTCGCGTCCGTCGGTGGCGTCGAGGGCGTACACCGTGCCGAGGTAGTCGGCGAGGTAGACACCGCCACCCGTGACCGCCGGTCCCGGCGCGAAGGTCGGCGCACAGAGGAAGACCGCCGGGGCCTCGAAGTGCCAGCGGACGTGCCCGCTCGCCACGTCGATGGCGAGGGCGCGGGTGCCCGCGGAGACGTAGACGTAGCCGTCGGGAGCGTGCGTCAGCCGGACCGGCACGCCGCCGCAGGAGGCCGCGTCGCCGATGGGATACGACCAGCGCTCGTCGCCGGTTCGGGCCTCCAGCGCACGCAGACGCGCGTCCTTCCATACGTACACCGTGCCGTCGTGGACGGTGGGCCCGGCCTCCGGGGACTCGAAGTCCGTCTGGGCGCCGGTGATCTCCCACAGCTTCTGGCCGTTGGAGGCCTCCCAGGCCTGGACACCGCCGCCGCGCGTGCCGGTGACGACGGTCCCCCGGTCGGCCTTGAGTGAGTACACCCAGGCGTCGGTCGACAGACGCCACAGGTCGGCGCCCTCGCGGGCGTCCAGGGCGAAGAGGGTGGGGCCGTCGGAGGCGTGGATACGGCCGTCGGCCACCGCCATCGACCAGGCCACGTCGCGCGTCTTGAAGCGGCGCCGGCCGGTCGCGACATCCAGGGCGTGGACCTCGAAGGAGGTGACGTAGACGAGGTCGCCCGCCACCGACGGCGTACCCCATACGTCGTTCGACATACGGAAGCGCCAGGGGCGCCAGCCGGAGGGTGAATCGGGCGCGGGGGGCGGCGCGACGGTCGGCACGGGTGCCGGATCGGCGCCGTTCACGCCGGCGCGCGGCCGGGACCAGGACGCCGCGAGGCCCGCCTCGGGAGGGGGCGCCTTCACGGCCGCCGCGCGGGCGTCCGCGACGCGCGGGCCGGGGCCGATGGGCACCTGCGCGCCCGCGAGGCGCACGGGGCCGGTGTCGGGGGCCCCTACGGGTACGGGGGCGTGCGAAGGGGGCGCAGGCATCACCGCGCGCCCCCCGCCACTGCGCCCACTCCCGCCAGGCGACGGCTTCACGGCCGGGCGGCCCCCGCGACGCGCCTCGATCAGGCCCACCGCGCGCTCGGGCAGCCACGCCGACGCCGTACCGCTGTCGTCGGAGCCGGAGCCGAAGAGATGGGGTGCCAGTTGGGCCTGGAGGTCGGCGGGATTGGGGCGGCCCGTCGCCTCCATCTGCATGCAGGACTCGATGAGCGGGCGCAGTTCGTCGGGGAGGCCCGCGAGGTCCGGGCCCTCCCGGAGCAGCATGAAGACGGTCTCGACGGGATTCGCTCCGTGGAAGGGGGCGTGCCCGGTGGCGGCGAAGACGAGCATCGAGCCGAGCGAGAAGACGTCGCTCGCGCCGGTGACGCTGCGCGAGTCCTTCGCCTGCTCGGGCGACATGTACGCGGGCGTACCGACGGCGACGTTCGTCATGGTCAGACGGGTGTTCGAAACGCCGGACGCGATACCGAAGTCGATCACCCGCGGCCCGTCCTCGACCACCAGGACGTTCGAGGGCTTCAGGTCGCGGTGGACGAGACCGGCGCCGTGGATGGACTGCAGCGCCTCCGCGACGCCCGCCGCCAGCCAGCGCACCGCCTGGGCCGGGAGCGGCCCGCACTCGTTCACTATTTCCTCGAGCGAGGGCGCGGGCACATACGCGGTGGCCAGCCACGGCACCGCGGCGCGCGCGTCGGCGTCGACCACGGCCGCCGTGTAGAAGCCGGACACGGCGCGGGCCGCCTCGACCTCGCGCGAGAAGCGGACCCGGAACAGCTGGTCCTCGGCGAGTTCCGTCCTGACCGTCTTGATCGCCACGCGCCGGCCGGACGCCGAGCGCGCGAGATAGACCAGCCCCATGCCGCCGGCACCCAGCCGTCCCAGCACCTCGAACGGCCCGATCCGCCGCGGATCGTGCTGCGTCAGCTGATCCACCACTTGCCTGCCACCTCCCCGTACGGCCACATCATCCACGTATGAACGCGGCCCCGTGCAGCGTCTCACCACCGCACCGCCCTGGCGGCACGCACCCTGATTCTTCCTGGCGGAGCCACAGGTTGCGAACCCGGGGGCGGACCGGGGTGTCTCGGGACAAAAGGGGCCGCGTCGTCGCCGAAGCACGGCGCGCGTCACCGCTGGAGCACGGCGAACGACGCTCCCTGATTGTCCGTGACCACGGCCACCCGCCCGTACGACGTGTCGAAGGGTGGCGCCTGGACCCGGCCGCCGAGCCGGTTCACCGTTGCGAGTACCGCGTCGCAGTCCTCGACGCCGAAGTGGACGAGAAAGTGGGGCGGCATCTCGGCCGGGAAGACATCGGAGATGCGGGCGCGGCCGAAGTCGGCGGACGCGTCGGCGCCGAAGAGGGCGTCGCGAAAGAGGGTGCCGTAGAAGCGGTCGACGGTCGCCGTGTCCCGCGCGTACAGCTCGGCCCAGCAGAAGGAGCGCCGTTCGTGCCGCGTGCCGAAGCCGGAATGGGTGCCGGCCTGCCACAGGCCGAAGACGGCGCCCTCCGGGTCGGCCGCGAGGCCCGCCGTGCCCAGCGAGTCGACCGGCGCCGGTGCCGTGATGATCTGGCCGCCCGCGTCCGTGATCCGGCGGGAGAGCGCGAAGGCGTCGGGCGTCGCGAAGTACACCGTCCATACGGTGGGCATCCGGCCGTCCCGCTTGGGTGTGAGGGCCGCGACGGGCTCACCGTCGAGGTGTGCCCAGCCGGCGGGGCCGTATCCCTGCGCGAAGGTCCAGCCGAAGAGCTCCCCGTAGAAACGCTTGCCCGCTTCCACGTCCGGGAGCTGCGCGTCGACCCAGCAGGGCACGCCTTCTGTGAATACGGCCATGCGGCCAAGCTAACGGCCTTTCATCCGCCGCGCTCGGCGGCTCGCACCGTCGCGCGCGACGCCCGCACACCGTCGCGCGCGACGCCCGCGCGCCGCCGCGTGTGGTGCCCGCACACCGCCGCGTGTGGTGCCCGCGCGCCATCGCGCGCGACGCCCGCACACCGTCGCGTGTGGTGTCCGCACACCGCCGCGTGTGGTGCCCGCACACCGTCCACACCCCATTTGCAGTCGGCCGAATCGCGCTCCGATCACCCCTCGGTAAGCTGACGGCATGACAGGACAAGTGCGTACCGTCGACGGCCGCGTGGCCGGACGGCGTGGGCAGGCGACTCGGCAGAAGCTGCTCGACTGCCTCAGCGAGATGCTCAGCTCCTCGCCCTACCGGGACGTCAAAGTCATTGATGTCGCCCGGAAGGCAGGGACTTCGCCCGCGACCTTCTACCAGTACTTCCCGGACGTCGAAGGCGCCGTCCTGGAGATCGCCGAGCAAATGGCCGCGGAGGGCGCCGGGTTGACCCAGCTGCTCGAAGGGCGCTCCTGGGTCGGCAAGGCGGGCTGGCAGACCGCGCAGGAACTTGTCGACGGCTTCCTGGAGTTCTGGCGCAAGAACGACGCGATCCTGCGGGTCGTGGATCTGGGCGCCGCCGAGGGCGACAAACGGTTCTACAAAATTCGCATGAAGATCCTTAACTCCGTGAACAACTCCCTTACGGACACGGTCACCGAGCTGCAGTCCAAGGGCAAGGTCGACAAGGACGTGAACCCGGCGGCGATGGCGGGCTCCCTCGTCGCCATGCTCGCGGCGGTGGCCTCGCACCAGAAGGGCTTCCAGACCTGGGGTGTCAAGCAGGCTGAGCTCAAGCCCAATCTGGCGCTGTTGGTGCACCTGGGCGTGACCGGCAAGAAGCCCACGAAGTAGCGCCTTCTTCCCCCTTTCCAACTCCTGTCATGCGGGCGGCAGTCCACCGGTGTGGACTGCCGCCTGTCGCGCTATGCGGGCAGCGGCCGGTCGGTGACGACGTGCTTCATCACGAGGGTGGACGTCAGCCGCTGCACGCCCGGCAGCGTCGCCAGCCGGTCGTCGTAGAGCCGCTGGAAGGCCGCGAGGTCGGCGGTGGCGACCCGCAGCAGATAGTCCGGCTCCCCGAACAGCCGTTGCGCGTCGAGGACATGGGGGATGTCGGCCAGCGCCCGCTCGAAGTCGGCGACGGTGTCCCGGTCCTCCTGGCGCATCGACACGAAGACCAGCGCCTCGAAGGTCAGACCCACGGCGGCCGGGTCCACCACCGCGCGATAGCCCCGGATGGCACCGGAGCGCTCCAGCTCCCGCAGCCGCCGGTGACACGGCGAGACGCTCAGCCGCACCCGCGCGGCCAGCTCCGTCACGGTCAGCCGCCCGTCCTGCTGCAGCTCGGCAAGAATCTTCTGGTCCACGGCGTCCATGAGGCAGATCTTCCCTCACATCAGGCGATCTCGAGCAAACTTCGGAAACACCTTTGGGGCAATCACGCCTAATGTCCCCTGTATGGATTGGGGAATGGTCACGGCGTTTCTTGCCGTGGATCTGCTGCTGGTGTGCGTGCCGGGCGCCGACTGGGCGTATGTGATCTCGGCGGGACTGCGAGGACGGTCGGTGGTCCCGGCCGTCTCCGGACTCGTCGCCGGGTACGCCGTCCACACCCTGCTCGCGATGGCCGGGCTGGCGGTACTGGTCGCGGGCTCGCCTGGGCTGCTCACCGGGCTGACGGTGGCGGGAGCGGGGTATCTGGTGTGGCTGGGGTGGGGGGTGCTCCGGAGACCCGCGACGCCGGAGACGGCTTCGGGGCCGGCCGGGGCCGAAACCGCCGCCTCGCAGGCCGGCGCCGTCACCCCGCCCGCCTCGCCCGTTCGTACGTTCCTGCGCGGCGGCGCCATCAGCGGGCTCAACCCCAAGGGGCTGCTGCTCTACCTCTCGGTACTGCCGCAGTTCCTCAGGCCGGCCGGGGCGCACCTCCCCGTGGCCGCGCAGACAGGCGTCCTCGGAGGGGTCCACATGGCTTGCTGCGCCGCCGTGTACCTCACCGTCGGCGTCCTGGCCCGTGCCGTCCTGCGGGCCAGGCCCACCGCGGCCCGCGCCGTGGCCCGCACCTCCGGGGCGGCGATGCTCGGCATCGGCGGGTTCCTGCTGGTGGAGCGCCTGGCCACGCTGTGACTGTCGGTCAGCGGGATGCCTCAGCGCCGTACGATCCGGAACAGCCGGATCTCCCGGTCGACCCGCGCCTGATACGTGGCGTACGGCGGCCAGAACGCCAGCACCGCCTTCCAGGCCGCGTCCCGCTCCTGCCCCGCGAGCAGACGGGCGGTTACGGGGATGTCCTCGCCCTTCCAGCTGATCCCGGCGTCGGGATGGGCGAGGAGGTTGGCGGTCCAGGCGGGGTGGTCCGCACGCCCGAAGTTGGAGCCGATGAGGATCCAGCTCCCAGGACCGGCATCGCCCGACGCACCCCCAGCCCCGCCCTCGGGCATGCAGGCCAACGGAGTCCGCCGTTCCAGCCCGCTCTTCGCGCCGCGCGCCGTGAGGACGACGCCCGGCAGCATCTGGGCGCTGAGCAGCACCTTGCCGCGGGTGAGCCGGTGCACGGCGCGGTCGAGAGCGGGGACGAGGTGGGGGGCCAGCTTCGCGAAAGTCCGGGTCGAGGACACCTTCTGCACCAGCCGGACTCCGGGGACTCTCCTCGGCCCCGTGCCCGGACCCGTGTCGCGTCGGGCCATCAGACTGCCACCTCCCCGCCGTCGAAGAGCCGCGCGGCGTCGGCCGCGTGCCCGCGCAGCCGGTGCACGGGGCCGAAGAGCAGCTCGTCGCCGGACGCGCGCTTGAAGTAGAGATGGGCCTCATGCTCCCAGGTGAAGCCGATGCCGCCGTGCAGCTGGATGCCCTCGGAGGCGGCGGTGCGCAGCGCCTCCAGGGCCTGGGCGAGTGCGAGCCCGCCCACGCGTTCCGTGCCGGTGCCGGTCGCCCAGGCCGCGTAGTACGCCGCCGAGCGTGCCGCCTGCACCCCCACATACACGTCCGCCAGCCGGTGCTTCACCGCCTGGAAGGACCCGATCGCGCGCCCGAACTGCTCGCGCCGGCGCACGTACTCGACGGTCCGCTCCAGCGCGCGGTCGGCGGCGCCCACGGCCTCGGTCGCGAGTACGGCGGCGGCCGTGTCGCCGACGGCGGCAAGCGTGCCGGGCACGTCGGAACCGTCCTCGCCGAGCAACTCGGCCTCCACGTCGCGCAGTTCGAGGCGGGCCTGTGGCCGCGTCTCGTCCAACGACGTCTGCCGCACCCGTACGAGGCCGTCGGCGTCCGCCCGCACCAGGAACAGCAGCGTCCGCGAGCGGGCGAAGCCCCCGGTGTGCGCGGCCACCACGAGCAGCCCCGCGCTGTGTCCGTCGAGCACCTGCGCCGCCTGACCGTACAGACGCCACGCGCCCTCGGCCCGCCGCGCCTGCACGCCCCCGGCGCGCCCGCCTCCCGCCCAGTCGCCGTGATTGTCGCCGATCAGCCCGAGCGCGGTGGCGAGCCCCGCGCCCGGTACGGCGAGGGCGGCGGTCAGCTCACCCGAGGCGAGGCGCGGCAGCAGTTCGGATCGCTGGGCCGCGGTGCCGAGAGCGAGGATCAGCGGGGCGGCGAGGACGTCCGTGGACAGCAGCGGCGAGGGAGCGAGGGCACGCCCCGACTCCTCGCAGACCAGGGCGAGTTCGGTCGCCGAGCAGCCGACACCTCCGTAGGCCTCGGGGAGGGCGAGTCCGGGCAGCCCTAGCTGCTGGGCGAGCGCCTCCCACAGCGTGCGGTCGTATCCGGTGGGAGTGCGCACGGCCGCCCGCAGCTCCTCCGGACCACACCGTTTGACCAGCAACTCCCGCAGCGTGCGGCGGATCTCGTCCTGTTCGGCGGTGAAACGGGCGTCCATGGGCGGACTCCTCCCCGGGCCGGTCCCCCAGGCGTTGAATCTGATGAAATGAATCTGACGAGCCGTCACATTAGTTCCCCACCAGGCGGATTCCCAGAGATACGACGACCTCCCGCGCTCCCAGCCATCTGATGTACCGTCAGATCTATGACTCCGACTCCGGGGAAGCGCAAAGTGAAGCGCAAAGTGGCCGCGGTGGGTGTCTCCCTCGCCGACTGCGGCCGGGTGGATGAGGCGACGCCGTACACGCTGCACGCGCAGGCGGCCCGACGAGCGGTGGCGGACGCGGGCCTGGACCGGTCGGTGGTCGACGGTTTCGCGTCGGCGGGCCTCGGCACGCTCGCCCCGGCCGAGGTCGCCGAGTATCTCGGCCTGCGGCCCACCTGGGTCGACTCCACCTCCGTCGGCGGCTCCACCTGGGAGGTCATGGCGGCCCACGCGGCCGACGCGATCGCGGCGGGCCACGCGAACGCCGTCCTGCTCGTCTACGGCTCCACCGCCCGCGCCGACATCAAGGCGGGCCGCCGCACCGGCAACCTGTCCTTCGGCGCCCGGGGACCGCTCCAGTTCGAGGTCCCGTACGGCCACACGCTGATCGCCAAGTACGCGATGGCCGCGCGCCGCCATATGCACGAGTACGGCACGACGCTGGAGCAGCTCGCGTCGGTGGCCGTGCAGGCGCGGGCGAACGCGGCGGCGAACCCGGAGGCGATGTTCCGCGCCCCGATCACCGTCGACGACGTCCTGTCCGGCCCGATGATCGCGGACCCCTTCACCAAGCTGCACTGCTGCATCCGCTCCGACGGCGGCGCGGCGGTACTGCTCGCGGCCGAGGAGTACGTACGCGACTGCCGTACGGCCCCCGTGTGGATCCTCGGTACCGGCGAGTACGTCTCGCACACCACGATGTCCCAGTGGGCGGACTTCACGGTGTCCCCGGCGGCGGTGAGCGGCCGGCTCGCGTTCGAACGCGCCGGGATCCGTCCGGACGAGATCGACCTCGCCGAGATCTACGACGCCTTCACCTATATGACCCTCGTGACCCTGGAGGATCTCGGCTTCTGCGCGAAGGGCGAGGGCGGCGCCTTCGTGGAGAAGGGCCGGCTGACGGTCGGCGGGGAGCTGCCGGTGAACACCGACGGGGGCGGCCTGTCGGCCCAGCATCCCGGTATGCGGGGCCTGTTCCTGCTGGTCGAGGCGGTACGGCAGCTGCGGGGCGACGCGGACGCACGACAGGTCCGCCGCGCCGACGGCTCGCTGCCGCGACTGGCGGTGGCCTCGGGGACGGGCGGGTGGTTCTGCTCGTCAGGGACGGTCGTACTGGGACGGGGTTGACCTGTAGTCGCGGGCGCGGGGTCGAGGGAAGCGTCCCCGCAGGCGCGGGTGCCGAGGGAAGCGTCCCCGCGGGCGCGGGTGCCGAGGGAAACGTCCCCGCAGGCGCGGGTGCCGAGGGCGTCCTCGCAGGCGCGCATGCCGAAGGAAGCGTCCCCGCGGGCGCGGGTCTCGAGGGAAGTTCCTCTTCTCGAAGCGGGCGGGCAGGTCGGTGAGGTGTTCGTCACCGTTTCCCGCTGAAGACCGTGATGGTGGCCTCGTCGTTGGCGGGGTCCGGGTCGCGGCGGCCGTTGTCCCACTCGCCGGCCGGCTTCTTGTCCTGGAGGCTCAGGCTTCCCTCGCCCGGTTCGCCCAGGCGCATGGTGAACTCGAAGGTTCGGGTCTTTCCGGGCTTGAGTTCGCCGACCTCACAGGTGTACGCGAAGCCGTTGCTCTGGCAGTAGGGCCTGAACACGTCGTCGTCGTATTCCTCCATGGGCTGCTTCAGCATCGTCATGCCGAGAGGCGGGCTGAACACCAGCTGTGTGGAGGGCCCGGAGTCGGCCGGCCCGTTGTTGCGGACGGTGAGGCGGAACGTGCGCTTCGTCCCGGGGTCACCATGCAGGTCGACGTCGGAGACCGCGTAGTCGGCGTGGGTGTCGAGGGACAGATACGTGTGACCGGCACCCTTGGCGAAGGGGCCCTTGGAGGGCTTGGTGGCCTCGGCCTCGAGGGTCGGGCCGTCGCCGTAGTCACCGCCCTTCGTGTAACTGCCGAACTGTCCCAATCCCATGTCCAGCGCCCAGGCCTGCCGGAAGAACGAGGGGTACATCTGCGTCTTCGGGACGCGCAGCCGCAGGGTCGGCCGGAAGACGACGGTCTCCCCCGGCGCGATCCGGAGATCGGGAAACCGGCACACCGCGTCATGACCGTGACTGATCTGCGGGTATCGGCAGTTGGCGTACCGCTGCGTGAACTCCAGTCCGCCGGAGCCGAGTTCCAGACCCAGCCCCCTGACCGGCACCTCTCCGGTGTTCCGGAGGACGACGGGAGCGGTCAACTCGGAACCGGGGCGGACGTTTTCGACGAACTTGGGGGCCAACAGCTCGACCACGGGCTCACCGACGACGACCCGCGTACGAGCGGTGAGCTTCTTGCCGCCCTTCGTCGTGTACGTGAAGCGCACGGTGCCCTTGTCGCCGGGCTTGCTTGCCTTCGCGGCGACCGGGGAGACGCGGGGCGAGTCCACGTAGTTGTCGTACTCGGCGCCCACCTCACACGTGACGTGCGTGGCGCTGCCCGTACAGCCTCCGCTCCTGCGCAGACGTACGGCGCCTTCCGAGCCGTCCACGACGTCCGCGGTGAGCGTCCGGCCGCCGGCCGTGCGTCCGTCCTTGGCCGAGAGGCGGAAGGGGGCCTTGTCGTGGGGGCCGGACGTGTCACCGACGGGGCGGAGGTAGAAGACCTCAGGGGCGGATATCGAGGGTTCTTCCTCGCCGGGGTCGCACGCGGTGAGGGACGCGAGTACGAGGGCGGTGACGGCCGCGCCGGGCAAGCGTCTCAACGGACGGTTCTCCTGCCTTCTGCTTGATGAGCTCCGCGTATTCCCAGGGATCGAGCGCCTCTGCCCGCAGGGTGCCGAAGAGGTCGAGCAGATCGCTCACCCGCTCCGGCTCGTGGATCAACCTATCGCCGCCCCGCCCCTCCCCGTACACCGAAATGCGCCCCTCCTCTGTGGTCTGGTGCTGAGGGCGCAGTTGTGTCGGACCCCGGAGTGATACTCGGGGGCATGGAACCGGATCTTCATGAGCTGCTGAGGTCGCTGCGGGTGTGGGACACGGAGCTGCCCTCCTTCGACCCGGACGCGGCGCCCGACGAGCCGCTGACCCTGTTCACGCGGTGGTTCGCGGAGGCGGTGGCGGCCGGGCAGAGCGAGCCGCACACCATGTCGCTGGCGACGGCGGACGCGGACGGGCTGCCGGACGTGCGGACGGTGATGCTGCACGGGGCGGACGCCGACGGGTGGTCGTTCGCGTCGCACGCGACGAGCCGCAAGGGGCGGCAGCTCGCGGCCCGCCCGTACGCGGCACTCGGCTTCTACTGGCCGGTGCGGGGGCGCCAGGTCCGCCTCCGTGGCCCCGTCACCCCTGCGCCGCCCGAGGAGAGCCAGGCGGACCTGCACGCCCGTTCCACGGGCGCGCTGGCCGCCGCCCTGGTGGGCCACCAGAGCCACGTCCTGCCGTCCCTGGAGGAGTTGGCGCGCGCGTCGGACGCTGCCTGGGAGCGGGCCGGCCGGGAGCCGGACGCCCCGGCCCCCACCTGGACCCTCTACCACCTCCTGCCCGACGAGGTGGAGTTCTTCCAGGGGGACGCCCGGCGACGGCACGTACGGCTCAACTACCGTCGTTCGGAGACCGGTTGGGCCAAGGAGCTGCTGTGGCCGTGACGTCGCATGCGAAGTCGTACGTCGCGAAATCGGAGACCGGGCGGTAACCAATGCGCTGGTAGAGGCCGTTGCTGGTCGGATTGGCGAGGTCGGTGAAGAGCAGTACCTCCTCGGCGCCGGCGGCGAGCGCGGCGCGGCTGACCTCGGCGGTGGCGGCACCGGCGTAACCCCGGCCGCGCAGAGGGGCCGGCGTGTAGACGGGCGCGACGCGGATCTGCCCGGCGATCAGGGGGGTCACGCAGGCCATGGCGACCGGGGTGCCGTCGGGGGTCTCCCAGAGAGTGACACCGCCGTAGGCGATCCGGTCGTCGGCCCAGGCGCCACCGTCGCGGGACGCGCCTTCACCGATGGCCGCGGCGAACTGGCCTTGCCAGCGGGCCAGTTCTTCGCGGTCCGCGCCGGTCGCGACGCGGGCCCGGCCGGGCGGGGCGGGCTCGGGGGGCGTCAGGAGGTGCAGGCGGTACAGCCGCTCGCGACTGCGCTGCGAGACGGTGGCCCCGGTCCGCCGCTGCCAGGCCTCGGCGAAGGCGGCGACGGTGGCACGGTCTCCGAAGACGCCGGGCGGGCTGTGTGCTTCCTCAGCCAGCCGTACGGCCAGGGCGTCGGCCTCCTCCCCGGACAGCGGCGTGACGTTCAGCCTGTACGGCGGCGTGCGGAAGAAAGCCGCCCGTACGGTCCCCTCCCGCTCCAGGAACCCGAAGACCGGCACGCCCGCCCCGAACCCGTGTATCCCGCGTCTGCGCAACGTGTCCGTCACCGACAGGGGCACGGTGTGCATCGCGGGCCGCGAGCGGAGAAACTCCCCCGCACGGGCGAGAAAGACGTCCAGATCATGGGTGAGCTGCCAGTTGTACGCAACAGGGGCCATGTCCGATGATCTCGCGGGCCGATGGCGCGGCGCCTCCGATTTACGCCCGGCCAAGCGTGGCCGACGGCCCGGTCAGACGGGGACCACGAGCAGCGTGCCCTCCAGCGCCGTGAAAGCGTCCGCGTTTCGCGTGCAGAGCGGCAGGCCTCTCAGCGACGGATCGCAGCCCGGCGTGTCTCGCAGTGCTACAGCCCGCTCATCACCTCCCGACCTCTTTCGGGACGTCGGGAAAGACCGATTCCGGATCCGTCGCCAGGCGTCCATGCAGATGTACGTCCCGGAACGCGTCGTGCCGCCCCACCTCGAACATCGCGCCCCGCACGATCCCCTCGTACCGGAATCCGCACCGCTCGGCGACACGGCAGGAGATGTCGTGGCCGAGGGCGTGGCCCAGTTCCAGGCGGTGCAGGGCGAGGTCGGTGAAGGCGTAGCGAGTGGCGAGGGTCAGGGCTCGGGTGGCGATCTGGCGGCCCCGGGCCTCCGGGAGGACCCAGTAGCCGACGCGGGCGCAGCTCATGACGTGGTCGATCTCGTTGACGCCGACGTGGCCGAGCGGCACGCCGGTGTCCGGGTCCGCGACGCAGAAGGAGACCGCGGTGCCCTCCGTCGCGCTCGCCGTGCGCGACCGAAGCAGCTCGCGGGCCCCGTCGATGTCCCGGACGAACCTGAGCGGCGTGTTCCAGCGCTGGAACTCCGGATCGGACAGTCCGCGCAGGTACGCCGAGGCGTCGATGTCGGACTCCGCGCTCCAGGGGCGCAGCCACAGCCCGTGGCCGCGCAGCTCGGGGAAGGGGTGGACGGCGAATTGCTCGTGGACATGGGACATCCCGCCATTCAAACGCGTCGACCTGAACGAGGCAGCCGGTCTTCGTTCGTACGTTCCTCGCTCGGGGTCGTCCGGGCCCTCGCCCGGGCCTTGGGCTGACGAGGTGCCCGTACACCGTGGAGGAGCGGGGCCGTCGAACAGGCCGGCGATCTGCTGGAAGCGTCGTGGCTCAGGCAGATGGACGAGTGGGCAGCTCGTACGGCGCGCCGTAACGATCAGCCGCTCATACGTTGCGCACAGTAACGCACGTGGCAGGGCTCACCTCCGAGGGCGCCTCGGGTCAATGCAGCTGCTGCCCCCGCGAAAGGTAGGCACATGTCCAGACCCCTGGCGATCGTCGGCGCGACTATGACGGTCCTTGCCGTCACGACCGCCACCGCGGCCCCGGCCGTCGCTCGCTCCGAAGCCCGCATCCGGTGCACACAGGCAGCCCTCAAGAACGCCATCCAGGACCTCAACCAGAACGGTGGCGGCAGACTGCGGCTCGCCCAGCACTGCACCTACACCCTCACCACCCCGGACAACACGGGGACGCCCCTCGGTGGCCCCAACGGTCTCCCAGTGATCACCAGCGAGATCACCATCGATGGCAACGGCAGCACCATCAGACGGAGCACGAAGAGCGGGACGCCGAACTTCCGTATCTTCCAGATCGACGGGCCAGGCGGAGATCTCACCCTCAGAGACCTCACCGTCCGCGACGGCCATGCGCTGAACCAGGGCGGCGGCATCTGGCTCAGCAGCACCGGCGCCAAGCTCGCGCTCAACGACGTTCAGGTCTCCAACAACACGGCCACAGCCCCTCCCCAGTTCTCCAGCGCCGGCGGCGGCATCGACAACGACGGGGGCACCGTCACCGCCCGGAACAGCACCGTCAAGGACAACTTCGCGACCGTCGGCGGAGGCATGGACCAGGACGACGGCACCGCGACGTTCTGGCACAGCACCATCAGGGGCAATACCGCCGTCAGCAGCGGCGGCGGCATCTGGGCGAGCGGCAGTCTGACCCTCAACGACAGCGAGATCATCAATAACTCGGGCGGGTACCGGGGCGTCCCCGGCTTCGGCGGCGGCGGTGGCATCAACCTGTTCGACGCCACAGCGACCATCGACAGCAGCGTCATCAGCCACAACACCCAGGGCGGACCGAGCGGCCACGGCGGCGGCATCCGCGTCGACGGCGGCCGGCTGAACATCAGCGAGAGCCGCATCTACGCCAACCGGACCACCGGTGTCGGCGCACAAGGCGGTGGTCTCGCCAACGTGAACGGCGCCACCACCACCCTCAGGGACAGCTCGGTCACCTACAACGTCGCCGAGACCGCTCCGGGCGGCATCCTCAACGACCAAGGCACGGTGACGCTCATCTCCACCGGAGTGCGGAGCAACCTTCCCACCAACTGCACGCCCAGCTCACCGGCGGTGGCGGGCTGCACCAACTGACGGCAGGACCCGGTCCCACCGCGCACCGGTCTGAGGCCGCCCTTCCCCACCAGGAAGGGCGGCCTCAGACCGATCAAGGCATGCCAGTCAGCTCGAAGGCACCGAGAGCCGATCCAGCGGAGCCCTCGGGGAACGCCGCCGGAAAACGGGCACCCCCGCCCGGAAGGCGACCTCCAGCTCCATCCCGATCCGCAGCGCGCCCTCCTCGCACTCCACCACCTCGGTCATCATCCGGGGGCCCTCGGCGAGGTCGACGACGGCGGCGACGTACGGCACCCGCTCGCCGAACGGCGGCAGGTCGTTGCGGTGGACGACGGACCAGGTGTAAAGCGTGGCCAAGCCACTCGCTCGCTCCCACTCCACGTCCTCGCTCCAGCAGTACGGGCAGAACTCCCGCGGGTAGTGATGAGCCCGCCCGCACCCACCGCAGCGCCGCACCAACAGCCGTCCTTGCGCGGCCGCCTCCCAGTACGGGCGGGTGAAGGCGTCCACCTCAGGGACGTCGAACCCCGCGCTCACTGAAACAGCCCGAACGCGCTGTCGAGCGACCACGTCTGCCACGACATCCCGAACAGACCGACCACCGAGATCAGCGCCATCATCGAGTTCTGTCCCTGCTCGGCCCAGTCGTGGATCATGAGGACGAGGTAGAGGACGTTCAGCAGGAGCCCACCGACCAGGGCGACGGGCGTCAGCAGGCCGGCCACCAGCCCGAGCCCGAGGGCCAGCTCCGCGTACACGACGACGTACGCCATCGTCCGCGGACGCGGCGCGACCACGACATCGAAGCCGGAACGCACCGCGTTCCACCGGTGCTTGGCCGCGACGTCCGCCGCCCACGCGATCCCGGTCCCCCGCTCGAACCAGCTCTTCTTGTCCTTGTGCCGCCAGCTCTCCAGCCACCACAGCCCGAGCCCGATACGCAGCACGGCCAGCCATTCCGCCCCGCTGAGCCAGATCGTGTCCATGGACTCCCCTGTCGCCTGCGATACCTGACGGCACGTCAGTTCAGCGCAGAGGAAGTGCCCGCGCAAGGGGCGTGCACCGCCGACTCCGCAGCACCGCAAGGCACGTACGGCATCCGCCCCTCCACGCTCCCACCACAATCAAGTGACCTACGCCACCAGCCCCACCCACACCTCCTACAGCCGTGATCAGTTCGCAACCGATTCCGGTCTTGACCGAGACCTATCAAGCGAGGGCGTGATTACGCTCGCGCTCATGGCCGACTCGACTGCTCCCTCGACGCCCCGCACGGTGCCGTCCCACGAAGACCGCCCCGTGTACGTGATCGGCGGCGGTCCCGGCGGACTCGCGACGGCGTACGCGCTGCGCGCCCAGGGCGTACGGGCCGTCGTGCTGGAGAAGTCCGACAAGGTCGGGGCGTCCTGGCGGCGCCACTACGACCGCCTGCATCTGCACACCACCCGGCGGCTGTCGGCCCTCCCGGGGATGGGGATGCCCCGCTCCTTCGGGAGGTGGGTGTCGCGCGACAACGTGGTGCGCTATCTGGAGAAGTACGCCGAGCACCACGAGCTGGAGATCGTCACAGGCGTCGAGGTCTCCCGCGTCGAACCCGCCCCGGGCGGCGACGGCTGGCTGCTGCACGCCACCGGCGGCCGGGAGCTGACCGGCAGCGCCGTGGTCGTCGCCACCGGCCACAACCACACCCCGCACCTCCCCGACTGGTCCGGCCGCGACACCTACACCGGCGAACTCCTGCACGCCGGCGACTACCGCAACCCCGCCCCGTACACCGGCCGCGACGTCCTCGTCGTCGGCGTCGGCAACACGGGCGCCGAGATCGCCGTGGACCTCATCGAGGGCGGCGCCCAGCGCGTGCGGCTCTCCGTGCGCACCGCCCCGCACATCGTGCGCCGCTCCACGGCCGGCTGGGCGGCCCAGTTCACCGGGATCCTCGTACGACGGCTGCCGGTGCGCCTCGTCGACCGGCTCGCCGGGCCGATGGCCAAGCTGAGCGTCCCCGACCTGTCGGCCCAGGGGCTGCCACGCCCCGGCACCGGGCTCTACTCCCGCGTCAACGAGGGCGCCATCCCCGTCCAGGACGTCGGTCTGATCGACGCCGTCCGCAAGGGGAAGCTGGAGATCGTGGCCGCCGTGGACGGTTTCGAGGACGGCAAGGTCGTGCTCGCCGACGGGAAGCGGATCGGCCCGGACGTCGTGATCGCCGCGACCGGTTACGTACGTGCCCTGGAAGGCGTCGTCGGGCACCTCGGCGTGCTCGACGACCGCGGGCGCCCGGTCGTGCACGGCGCCCGCACCCCGAAGAACGCCCCCGGCCTCTACTTCACCGGCTTCACCAACCCCATCAGCGGCATGTTCCGCGAACTCGCCCTCGACGCCGAGAAGATCGCGAAGGCGGTCGCCCACTCCGCCACACGGAAACCGTCGTCCGTCACGCGCTGACCTCACCCGGCGTACGAACGGGAAGTGACCTCGACAGGGAGATCACAACCGGCCGATACCGCTCATCACCTGAGCACACGCGTTCGGCATGAGTGATCACATGTCGGTACGAGACCGAGCCGACCGAGCCCATCGGCGAGGCCGGCCATGTCCACCCGCTCATGAACTTCCCGCACTCGCCGTGACCCTCTGACGGTTCCTCCCTCACGCGTGGCGGGTACGAACCTCTTGCCCGCCACACGTCTTTGCCTGCACAACGCTTCCTGACGCAGCGTCAGTTAAGTAATCTGACAGAGCGTCAGTTAGAAGTTGGCTGTCACACAGGAGCGGGCGGACCGATGCTTGGATCAACCCACGGCACCCTCACCACCGACTCCCGCCGGGCCCGGGTCATCGCCTGCGGCGAGCAACCCTCACCGGTCGTGCACGGCCGGCCGGCCGAGGTGGACGACCTCGACGTCAGCGGACGACCGCTGTACGCCGACGTACCCGATCTCGACCGCTTCTTCCGTCCCCAGTCCGTCGCCGTGATCGGCGCGTCGGACGCCGAGGGACGGCCGAACACCGGTATCACGCGGCAGCTGATCGGCTGGGCCGACCGGGTCGGCGCCCGGCTGCACCCCGTGCACCCCACCCGTCCGTCCGTCTTCGGCATACCCTGCGCTCCCTCCGTCGCGGACCTGCCCGAGCAGGTGGACCTGGCCGTACTGCTGGTCGGCGACCCCCTTCCCGTGATCGGAGAACTGGCCGAGGCCAAGGTGAAGTTCGCGGTCGCCTTCGCCTCCGGGTTCGCCGAGACCGGAGCCGAGGGCGCGGCCGCGCAGGGCCGGCTCGCCGACGCCGTGCGCCGCTCCGGCCTGCGGCTGCTCGGACCCAACACCAACCTCAACGCCTTCGAGAACTTCCGCGACGACCTCGACGGCCCCGCGATCGCGCTCATCACCCAGTCCGGACACCAGGGCCGGCCGGTGTTCGCCATGCAGGAGCTGGGCGTCCGGCTCTCCCACTGGGCACCCACCGGCAACGAGGCCGACCTGGAGAGCGCCGACTTCATCTCCTACTTCTGCGAACAGCCCGGGGTCGGCGCCATCGCCTGCTATGTCGAGGGCCTCAAGGACGGCCGCTCCTTTCTGCTCGCCGCCGACCGAGCCGCCCGGCGCGGGGTGCCCGTCGTCGCGGTCAAGGTCGGCCGCACCGAGACCGGCGCCCGCACCGCCGCCTCACACACCGGCAAGCTGACCGGCGCCGACACGGTGGTGGACGCGGCCATGCGGCAGTACGGCGTGATCCGCGTCGACGGGCTCGACGAACTCCAGGACACCGCCGCCCTGTTGGCCCGGGCACGAGCCCCGCAGGCCGACGGCGTCGTCGTCTATTCGATCTCGGGCGGCACGGGCGCGCACTTCGCGGACCTGGCGAGCGAGGCGGGCCTGAGCCTGCCGGTCCTGTCCGCCGACAAGCAGACCGAACTGCACCAGTGGATACCCGAGTACCTGAACGTCGCCAACCCCGTCGACAACGGCGGCCACCCCGTCGGCGACTGGCGCGGCCGGAAGATCATCGACGCGATCCTCGCCGACCCGGCGGTCGGGGTGCTGATCTGCCCGATCACCGGTCCCTTCCCGCCGATGAGCGACAAGCTCGCGCAGGATCTGGTGGACGCGGCGGAGGAGACGGACAAGCTGGTGTGCGTGGTGTGGGGTTCGCCGGTCGGCACGGAGGCCGCGTACCGCGAGACGCTGCTCGGCTCGTCGCGGGTCGCCACCTTCCGCACCTTCGCCAACTGCATCACCGCCGTCCGCGCCCACCTCGACCACGCACACTTCATCGCCTCCTACCGCTCGCCCTTCGACGAGGCGCCGCGCACCCCCTCGCCCTCCTTCCGCAAGGCGCAGGCGCTGATGCGTCCCGGACAGCAGCTGAGCGAGCACGCGGCCAAGCAGCTGCTGCGCGCGTACGGGATCCGCGTACCGCGCGAGCAGTTGGTGACCAGCGCGGCGGCGGCCGTACGGGCGGCGAGCCTGGTCGGCTACCCGGTGGTCATGAAGGCCTCCGGCGCACAGATCGCCCACAAGACCGAACTCGGCCTGGTGAAGATCGGGCTGACCTCCGCCAGCCAGGTCCGCGACGCCTATCGCGAGCTGACCGACATCGCCCGCTACGAAGGGATATCGCTCGACGGCGTCCTGGTGTGCCAGATGGTCGAGCGGGGCGTGGAGATGGTCGTCGGCGTCAGCCACGACGAGCTCTTCGGGCCGACCGTGACCGTCGGGCTCGGCGGGGTGCTCGTCGAGGTGCTGCAGGACGCCGCCGTACGCGTGCCGCCCTTCGGCGAGGACCAGGCGCGGGCCATGCTGTCCGAGCTGCGGGGGCGGGCGCTCCTCGACGGGGTGCGTGGGGCTCCGCCCGTGGACATCGACGCGCTCGTCGAAGTCGTGATCCGGGTGCAGCGCATGGCGCTCGAACTCGGGGACGACATCGCGGAGCTGGACATCAACCCGCTGATGGTGCTGCCCCGGGGGCAGGGGGCCGTGGCGCTGGACGCGTTGGTGGTGTGCCGCTGAGCGGTCGCCCACACGGCCACGCCTCAGGTGCCACAGGCACACCACTCGCCGCACGAAACGGAGCATCCACATGCCCGACTCCCCCCATGAATCCGTAGAAAAGCCCCTCGACTCATTGATACGTCACGCCACTGACAACGCCGTCTCGTGGATCACCCTCAACCGGCCCGAAGCGATGAACGCCCTTACTTGGGACCAGCGGGAACGCGTGATCGCGCTGCTCGCGGCGGCGTCCGCCGATCCGGACATCCGGGCCGTCGTCATCACGGCGACGGGCCGCGGCTTCTGCGCGGGCGCGGACCTGCGGGGCGGGCCGCCCGCCGGGGAGCGGATGGCCGGGGATGTCGCCCGGACCCTCAGGCTCGGCGCCCAGCGGCTGATCGCCGCCGTACTGGACTGCGAGAAACCGGTGATCGCGGCGGTGAACGGCACGGCGGCCGGGATCGGCGCGCACCTCGCCTTCGCGTGCGACCTGGTGCTGGCGGCGGATTCGGCCCGGTTCATCGAGGTGTTCGTGCGCCGCGGTCTCGTCCCCGACGGCGGCGGCGCCTATCTGCTGCCCCGCCTCGTCGGCCCGCGGCGCGCCAAGGAGCTGATGTTCTTCGGCGACGCGCTGACGGCCACGGACGCGGAGCGGATCGGACTCGTCAACCGGGTCGTACCGCCGGGCGACCTGGAGAAGACCGCCCGGGAGTGGTCCGAACGCCTCGTCACCGGCCCCACCCGTGCCATCGCCCTCACCAAACAGCTGGTCAACGCCTCTCTCGACACCGACCGCGCGACCGCCTTCGCCGCCGAGGCGAGCGCGCAGGAGATCAATATGACGACGGCGGACGCGAACGAGGGGATCGCGAGCTTCGTGGAGCGGCGGAGCCCTGTCTACAAGGGCCGGTAGTCACTCCCGAGACACCGATGGTCATTCCCGAAGGGCTGCTGGTCGTTCCCGAAGGTCCGTTGGTCATTTCCAAAGAGCCGGTGTCATTAGCGCCTCAAGCTCCGCAGGTCACCCGAGTCCAGGTCGCCGAACAGGACGAACAGTTCGGGACGGGCCTCGGTGCCGCCGATGGTCCAGTACGTGTCTTCGCCGCAGTTCCCGAGGCGTACGACGACACCGTCCCGTTGCGCGGGGCCGCTCCCGTCGGCGTTCGGGTCGTAGCGGCCCTCCGTGTCGAGGAACCACCTGCCGGTCCCGCCGCACCGCGTGAAGTCCTTGGTCGCCACGTCCTCGAACTCGGGGCGGGCCGGCAGCGCCGTCAGTTCGGCCCGCCCGCCGGCCCGCAGCCGCAGCACGGCGCCGCCGTCGCCCCGCCAGACTCCGGTGAGCCGCTCGGCGGACAGCTGTGGGGGCTCGTACTCCTTGATGAGTCCCGTGGACAGGCCCACCGCGCCCGCCCCGGCGACCAGCACGCATCCGCCGAGGGCGGCGAGCGCCGCGCGGGTCCAGACGCGGTGGGTGCGCGGCACACGGTCCCTGGCCCGCTCGCGGACGTATCCGACGCCCAGCGCGGGCAGGACACCGGACGCGGCGAGGAACAGGGCCTTCGCGCCGGTGGGCGAGAGGCCGCAGAGTGCGACGGCGAGGGCCGCCCAGAGCGCACCGAGTACGACCGCGAACGTCAGATGCCAGGCGGCCTCGGAGCCGCGTGCGCGCCGGGCCGCGAGGCGGGCGAGCGTGGCGGCCGGCATGGTGTGTGCCGCCGCGTGCAGCAGGCCCAGGACGGCGAGCAGCGGGGGGCCAAGGACGAGCATGCACAGCAGCCCCGCCGCGGCGAGTCCACCGCCGGAGCCCGCACCGTGGCTGTCGTCGTCGAACGTCCCGACCCACCAGACCGTGCCGGCCACCGCGAGTTGTGCCGCGGCGATCGCCGCGGCCGCGTTCAGTTCGACGTTCGCCCAGCTCAGCCGGGTGCGCTTGGGCCGCTGCCATGTGTCTCCCCACCCCATGGGGGGAAGATACGCGGCGGCCCACGGGGTGGCCGGCCTGGGGTGGGCGCCCAGGGTTTTCGCCCCCTCCGCCCCTGCCCGTCCCGTACCCGGGGGTTGCGCCCCCAGACCCCCCTGTGGGCTTCGCGCTCGTCCTCAAACTCCCCCAGTCCCGGCTTCGCTCGAGCGGAGGGGACCCCCACGACGGGCTGGAACACCTCTTCCCATCTGACATACCGTCAGCTTCAATGGTTGGCGTGATGGGACACGCAGGGATGGCCGCCGCCGCCGTCCGCTATCTCAGGTCGGCCGGGGCCCCCACCGTCGCGGGGCCCGTCGAGGCGTTGCCGCGGCCGGATCTGCGCGCGGTCGGCGAGGACGAGCGCGCGCCGGTCGATCAGGCCCAGTTCCGTCGCGTCCTGGGGAGTTTCGCGACCGGCGTGACCGTGGTGACCGCACCGCCCACCGATGACGGGGAGGGCCTGGGTCCAGCCGGCTTCGCCTGCCAGTCCTTCTCCTCGCTCTCCCTCGACCCTCCGCTGGTCTGCTTCATGGTCGGCCGTACGTCGACGACCTGGCCGCGCATCGCGCGCGCGGGCGTCTTCTGCGTGAACGTCCTCGGGGCACACCAGGGTGAGCTGTGCCGCGGCTTCGCGGTGAGCGGCGCGGACAAGTTCGCGGGGGTGGAGTACGACGCGGCGCCGGTGTCCGGCTCGCCCCGCCTGGTGGGCGCCGCGGCCTGGATCGACTGCACGATCCACGCGGTGCACACCGGCGGGGACCACCTCATCGTGGTGGGGCGGGTGGACGCGCTCGGCACCGGCGACGGGGATATGGCGCCGCTGCTGTTCCACAAGGGGCGGTTTCTCTAGGCCCTGCCGTCAGGCGATCGCCGCCGCCGGTACGGCCATCACCGGGCGTCGGCGCCGGATCACCAGTGCCATCAGGGCCGCCACCGCGCACAGCGCGCCCGAGGCGTACCAGACCACGTTGTAGGAGCCGAAGGCGTCGCGGGCGACGCCGCCGAGGAAGGCTACGAGGGCGGCGCCGATCTGGTGGGAGGCGAGGACCCAGCCGAAGACGATGGCGCTGTCGTCGCCGTACTGCTCGCGGCACAGGGCCAGGGTGGGCGGGACCGTGGCGACCCAGTCGAGGCCGTAGAAGACGATGAAGAAGATCATCGGCGGGTGCACGGTCGCGGCCAGGAGCATCGGGAGGAAGAGGAGGGAGATGCCGCGCAGGGCGTAGTAGACCGCCAGCAGGCGGCGCGGTTCGAAGCGGTCGGTGAACCAGCCGGACGCGATCGTGCCGACCACGTCGAAGACGCCTATGACCGCCAGCAGTGAGGCGGCCGCCGTGGGCGGCATGCCGTGGTCGTGGGCCGCGGGCACGAAGTGGGTCTGGATCAGGCCGTTCGTCGAGGCGCCGCAGATGGCGAACGTCCCGGCCAGCAGCCAGAAGGGGCCGGTGCGGACCGCCGAGAGCAGCACGGTCACCGCGCGCCGGGCGGCCCCGGGCACCGGTTCGGGCTTCGGTACGAACTCCGTCGCCCCGTACGGCTTCTGGCCCACGTCCGCCGGGTGGTCGCGCAGCAGGAGCCAGACGAAGGGGACGACCGCGAGGGCCGCGAGGGACACCGTGACCGCCGCCGGACGCCAGCCGTGCTCGGTGACGATCCAGGCCAGCAGCGGCAGGAAGATCAGCTGGCCCGATGCCGAGGCCGCCGTCAGGATGCCCGTCACCAGGCCCTTGCGCACCGTGAACCAGCGGTTGGTGACCGTCGCCGCGAAGGCGAGCGCCATCGAGCCGGAGCCGAGGCCCACCAGCAGACCCCAGCAGAGCAGGAGTTGCCACGCCGCCGTCATCCACACGGTCAGCCCGGAGCCGAGCGCGATCACCGTCAGGGCGACCGCGACCACCCGCCGGATGCCGAAGCGGTCCATCAGCGCGGCAGCGAACGGCGCCGTCAGCCCGTACAGCGCCAGGTTGATCGAGACCGCCAAGCCGATCGTCCCGCGCGACCAGTGGAACGTCTCGTTGAGCGGGTCGATCAGCAGCCCGGGCAGCGAACGGAAGGCCGCCGCGCCGATGATCGTCACGAAGGTGACGGCGACGACGAACCAGGCGCGGTGGATGCGAGGAGCGGAGGGGCGGGTGGGCCGGGAGTCCGCCGCGGCGGTGGTGGCGTCGGTTGTCTGGGTCACGTCATAGAGCTTCGGCGTTCCCGTCGCCGCGAACCACTGGCCCGAAGGACAGCATTCGCTAGGATCGGGCCATGGCCCCTCACGGTACCTTCCGCCGCCACCGCGTCGTCGTCCTCGCCCTCGACGGGCTGCTGCCCTTCGAGCTGGGCATTCCGCAGCGCATCTTCGGCATGGCGCGCGACGCTGAGGAGCGGCCCCTGTACGAGGTCGTCACCTGCTCGGTCCGGCCGCCCGGCCCGGTCGAGACGGACGCCGACTTCACCGTCCTCGTCCCGCACGGCCCCAAGACGCTGGCCACCGCCGACACCGTGGTCGTCCCCGCCTCGTACGAGCTCGGGCCCGTCCACGACGAAGGCGTGCTCACCCCCGAACTGGCCGCCGCCCTCGCCCATATCCGCCCCGGCACCCGCCTGGTCTCGATCTGCACGGGCGGATACGTCCTCGCCGCCGCCGGGTATCTCGACGGCCGCCCGGCCACCACGCACTGGATGCACGCCGAGCACTTCCAGCGGCTCTTCCCGAAGATCCAGGTCGACGCGGACGTGCTCTTCATCGACGACGGGGACGTCCTGACCTCCGCCGGTGTCGCGGCCGGGATCGACCTGTGCCTCCATCTCGTACGCCGCGACCACGGCGCCGCCGTCGCCAACGAGGTGGCCCGCCGCACCGTCGTACCGCCGCACCGCGACGGCGGCCAGGCGCAGTACATTCAGCGCCCGGTACCGCAGGCACAGGCGGCCACCACGACCGCCGCCCGCGCCTGGGCGCTCGGCCGCCTCCACGAGCCCATCCAGCTGCGCGACATGGCCGAGCAGGAGTCCATGTCCGTACGCACCTTCACACGCCGTTTCCGCGAAGAGGTCGGCGTCAGCCCCGGGCAGTGGCTCACCCAGCAGCGCGTCGAACGGGCCCGGTACCTGCTGGAGTCCACCGACCTGTCCATCGACCAGGTGGCACGGGCCGCCGGCTTCGGCACGGCCCAGTCGATGCGACAGCACCTACAGGCGACGCTCGGTGTCACACCCACCGTGTATCGGCGCACGTTCCGGTCCGGGAGCCCCGGGGCCGGCACGGGGTTCGGCGACTCCCTGGCCTCCTCCGTGCGGTGACCGGCCGCGCACTCGGCCCGCTAGAACGTCAGTACCGCCCTCGCCACCCTTCCCTCCTCCGCGTCCTGTGCCGCTTTCTCGAAGTCCTCCACCGGGTAGGTCGCCGTGACCAGTTCGTCGAGGAGCAGATGGCCTTCCCGGTACAGGTCGGCGTACAGGGCGATGTCCCGCTGGGGGCGTGCAGAGCCGTACCGGCAGCCGAGGATCGACTTGTCCAGGTACATGGAGGCGACGAGGAAGGACGCTTCGGCTGTCGCCGGGGGGACGCCGAGGAGTACCGCCTGGCCGTGCCGGTCGAGGGAGTCGATGGCCTGGCGGATGAGTTCGACGCGGCCGACGCATTCGAAGGCGTGGTGGGCGCCGGTGGGGAGGATGTCCCTCACCCCTTCGGTGGAGGTGAGGAAGTGCGTCGCGCCGAACTGGCGGGCCACCGACTCCTTCGCCGGGTTGGAGTCGACCGCGACGATGGTCAGGGCGCCCGCGATCCGTGCGCCCTGGATGACGTTCAGGCCGATGCCGCCCGTCCCGATCACGAGGACGGTCTCGCCCCGGTCCACCCGGGCGCGGTTCAGTACCGCCCCCACTCCCGTCAGGACCCCGCATCCGATCAGCGCGGCGGACGTGAGCGGTATGCCCTTCGGGATGCGGACAGCCTGAACCGCCTTCACCACTGTCCGTTCCGCGAAGGCCGAGTTGGCGGCGAACTGGTACAGCGGCCGGCCGCCCCGCGCGAACGGCTGCTGCGGCATCCCGATCGCCTTGCGGCACATCGTCGGCCGCCCCCGGTCGCACTCGGCGCAGGCCCCGCAGTTGGCGAGCGTGGACAGCGACACATGGTCACCGGGCTCGACATGGGTGACGCCCACACCCACCGCCTCCACCACACCCGCGCCCTCATGGCCGAGCACCACAGGAACAGGGAACGGTATGGTCCCGTCCACCACAGAGAGGTCGCTGTGGCAGAGTCCGGCCGCGGAGATGGCGACCTGTACCTCGCCGGGCCCCGGATTCCGTACCTCCAGATCGTCCACGACCTGGGTCCGCTTTCCGTCGAAGATCACGCCTCGCATCGCGACTCCCTCAGCCTTTCGGTTCCCTTGGAAGGCCGAGCACCCGCTCGGCGATGATCGTGCGCTGAATCTCGTCGGAGCCGCCGTAGATCGTGTCGGCCCGGCTGAACAGGAACAGGTGCTGAAACGCGTCGAGTTCGTACGGTGCCTCCGCCGACCAGTCGGCCGGGCCCACCGCCGCCTCGGCGCCCCGCACCCGCACCGCCAGCTCCCCGAGCCGCCGGTGCCAGCCGCCCCACAGCAGCTTCGCGACACTCGGTGACCCCGCGTCCCCCGAACTCCCCAGCGTCCGCAGGGCGTTCCACCGCATGGCGCGGAGCTGGGACCACTGCCGCACCAGCCGGTCGCGTACGACGGGGTCGGCGACCGCGCCGGTCGCGACAGCCGTCTCCACCACCCGTGCCAACTCCTGTGCGAAGCCGATCTGTTGCGCCAGTGTCGAGACACCTCGCTCGAAACCGAGCAGGCTCATCGCGACGCGCCAGCCGTTGCCCTCGCCGCCGACCAGATGCTCGGCTCGGGCCACCGCACCGTCGAAGAAGACCTCGTTGAACTCGCTCGTCCCGGTCAGCTGGCGGATCGGACGGACCTCGATACGGCCCGGCTGGTCCATGGGGACGAGGAGGAAGGACAGGCCTTGGTGGCGAGTGGATTCGGGTCGCGTACGGGCGAGGACGAAGCACCAGTCCGCCTCGTGGGCGAGCGAGGTCCAGATCTTCTGGCCCGTGACGCGGTACGAATCCGACGGCGCCACTCCCGTGTCCCGTACGGCGATTGTGCGTAGGCCTGCCAGGTCCGAGCCGGCGCCCGGTTCGCTGTAGCCCTGGCACCAGAGTTCCTCACCCCGGGCGACGGCGGGCAGGAAGCGTTTCCTCTGCTCCGGTGTGCCGTGGGCGATGAGGGTCGGGGCGAGGAGGTTTTCGCCGATGTGGCCCGAGCGGGGCGGGGCGTTCGTGCGGGCGTACTCCTCGGCCCAGGCGACCTGTTGGGTCAGGCTCCCGCGCCGGTTGCCATATCCGTCCTCGGCCCAGCCGAGCCCGATCCAGCCGGCCCGGCCCAGCTGCCGCTCCCAGTCCCGGCGGTCCGGCTCCCCGGCACCGAGACGATCCGCCAGCCAGGCCCTCACCTCACCCCGGAACGCCTCGTCCTCCGGCCCGAACCCGAACTCCACGGTCACCGCCTCACGTTGGCCCACTGAGGTTCTTCCCGTACCTGGGGGCTCCGCCCCAGACCCCCGTATCGCGCTGACGCGCTCGTCCTCAAACGCCGGACGGAACCCTCCGGCGCCTACGCATTGGGCCGCGCCCGCTCCCCCGCCGCCCGCGCCATCGCCTCCACCCGTTCCAGCAGCGGCATCGGATCCACGCCCACCGTTCCCGGCAGGAAGTCAGCGATCTTCTCCGGAGTCCAGGACCCCTCGGCGTACCCGGCACGCAGCTCGCGCGGCTGGGCCCACACCGCGATCTTGGGTCCGGCGATCGTGTACACCTGCCCGGTGATCCGTTCCGAGCGCGCCCGCTCGGAGAGCAGGTAGACGACCAGCGCGGCCACGTCCTCCGGTTCGCCGATCTCCGCGAGTTCCATGGGGACGTTGGCGGACATGCGCGTACGGGCGACAGGCGCCACCGCGTTCGCCGTGACCCCGTACTTGTGCAGGCCGAGCGCGGCGCTGCGGACGAGCGAGATGATTCCGCCCTTCGCCGCGCTGTAGTTGGCCTGGGAGACGGACCCCTGGTGGTTGCCGCTGGTGAAGCCGATCAGCGTGCCCGAGCCCTGCTTGCGCATCACCGCGGAGGCGGCGCGGAAGAGCGTGAACGTGCCCTTGAGGTGGGTGGCGACCACCGGGTCCCACTCGTCCTCGGACATGTTGAAGAGCATCCGCTCGCGCAGGATCCCCGCCACGCACACCACGCCGTCGATACGTCCGTACGACGCGAGCGCGGTGTCGACGACCCGCTGCCCGCCCGCCATCGTCGAGATGTCGTCGGCCACCGCGACCGCGTCGCCGCCCGCCGCCTCGATCTCCTTGACCACGGCCTCGGCGACCGAACTCGTGGGCTCGGCCCCAGCGATGGACACGCCGTAGTCATTGACGACGACACGCGCGCCCTCGGCCGCCGCGGCGAGAGCGACGGCCCGGCCGATACCCCTGCCCGCCCCCGTGACGGCGATGACCTTGCCTGCCAAGAAGTTCCCCACGCCCGGCCCCTTCCCGCAGTTTCTGACGGTCCGTTAGATTCAATTCGATTCTACGACCCGTCAGATACCTGGAGACAAGACCCCGGGGAGGACTCATGTCACTGCCGGCCGAGTTCCATGAGATCGCCAAGCGCGTGAACAACTGGGGCCGTTGGGGGGCCGACGACGAGATCGGGACGCTGAATCTCATCACCGACGAGGTCGTACGGGAGGCCGCCGCGGCCGTACGGACCGGACGCCGCGTGCCGCTCGCCCTGCCGCTTCAGCAGGACGGCGTGCAGAGCGGCATGATCCCCGGGCGGGTCAATCCGCTGCACGTCATGGTGCAGGTCAACCAGGAGATCTTCGGGCCCGGCACCGTCGCGTGCAGCGACGACGCCGTGACGATGGGACTGCAGGCGGCGACCCACTGGGACGCGCTCACCCATGTCTCCCACTCCGGGAAGCTCTACAACGGCCGCCCGGCCGGCACGGTCACCCCGCACGGCGGCGCCGAATTCAGCGGGATCGACAAGCCGCGGCACATCGTCTCGCGCGGCGTCCTGCTCGATGTCGCGCGGGCGCGCGGCACGGACCGGCTGGACGGCGGACACGCCGTGACGCCCGAAGACCTCGAGGCGGCCGAGGAGTTGGCGGGGGCGCGGGTGCGGGCGGGCGACATCGTGCTCGTACGGACGGGACAGATCCAGATCTATCTCGCGGGCGACAAGCAGGGATACGGATATCCGTCTCCCGGTCTGTCGGTGCGTACGCCGGAGTGGTTCCACGCGCGCGATGTCGCGGCGGTCGCGAACGACACCCTCACCTTCGAGATCTTCCCGCCCGAGATCGAGGACCTCTGGCTGCCCGTGCACGCGCTCGACCTGGTCGAGATGGGGATGCTGCAGGGTCAGAACTGGAATCTCGAAAAGTTGTCCACAGCCTGTGGAGAAGAGGGCCGCTACACGTTTCTGCTGTCGGCGATGCCCGAACCCTTCGTGGGCGGCACGGGGACTCCGGTGGCGCCTGTCGCCGTGCTGTAGGTGCCCGGGGACTTCTGATCTGGGGTCGGCTGGCGGCGCGCCTCCCCCGCTCTCGACTGCGCTCGAGCGGGCGGTACCCCCACCTCGCCCCGAGCGCGGCGCCGCGCGCCGCCATCCGGCTCCGGCGTACCCGCCCTCCTCCTGCTGGCTCAGCAGGAGCCGACGCCGAATCGCGAATCGCACTCGCCAAGGGCTCCCGTCACCGAAACCCTCGTCGTCCCCTCGCGGCGAATCGCTGAACACAAGGGTGATCAAACGGACACGTCACGTCAACACCCGTTCGGGGATTTAGCACTTGACATCCTTTTTGCGGCAACGCGTACAGAAGCACGACCCGGCGCATTCGGCCACCAACGTGGCCCTGTACTCCCGTTTCGTGCATACATGCACAAGACCGCGCGTCCACGCTCCGCGCGCGCGGCCGGACCGGTCCGCTAGACCGCCTCGTACGCGAAGTCCTCGTACGCGGGATACACCGCTCCCGCCGCGGCACCCGGGGCGCAGCGGTCGACCTCGCACCAGATGCGCTTGCCGGCGCCCTCGGGATTCCAGCCCCAGCGGTCCGCGAGGCCGTCGACCAGTTCCAGGCCGCGGCCGTTGGTCTCGTCGCCGTCGGCATGCCGGGGCACCGGGGGCCGGGCGCTGGAGTCGGCCACCTCCAGGCGGACGGTGGCCGCATTGGCGCCGCACGGCAGGCACAGCCGCAGCACGGCCGGACAGCCGGTGTGGACCACGGCGTTGGTGACGAGTTCGGAGACGAGCAGGATCAGCGTCTCGGCGAGTGGTTCATCGGCCCCTATCCCGGACCCGGCGAGCCTTGAACGGGCCCACCGCCGGGCTCGCCCCACCTCTGCGGGGTCGGGCCGGATCTCCAGCTGCACTTGAAGCACCTGCACCGCTCACACCATCCGAACCGGCGGACACATCGCCTCGCGCCTCACAAGGGCCACGATCGTAGCCATTTTCTGCATGGCCAGAACAAGGATCACGGAAAGTGATTCCCTTGCGAAACAGCATGGTTGACGTACAGTCACCCCAACAAGCGCTTCGGGCATATTCCAGCGCGAAGGAGTACGCGTGCGGCATACTGTGCGACGCTCGCCACGGGGAGTCGAACAGGCAGGCACGGGGGTCCGTCCTGCCCTGCGAGCGGTATGCATCGCCGGGTCCGGAGTCGCCTCAGGGGCAACACCGGGATGGCTCAGCCTCAGAACCACTCGCATCCCACACAAGGTACCGGAGCCCGGCGCCGACTCCAGGCCGTGACAAGTCACGCCTAGGACACAACCCGATATCAACGCTCCGTAATTCCGGTATGCCACGATCCGCAACATTCGCTCGCGCCCTTCCCGCGACATGCCTGCCCAGGGGCCCTCTAGGCCACTCCGGTCAGCAGTTCGCCCGCCAACATCTCCTCACACTCCGTAACTCCGCCCGCACGCTGCGTCCGCACCCACGCCCTCTTGAGGTGGAGATGGACATCGGACTCCCAGGTGAAGCCCATGCCGCCGTGCACCTGGAGGCAGTCGCGGGCGCCGCGCACGGCGGCCTCATCGGCCAGCAGCCGGGCCGCGGCCACCTCGGCCGGGTCGGCGGTGACGGCCGCCGCATAGACGGCCGCGCGGGCCACCTCCACCCGCACCAGCATCTCCGCGCACAGGTGCTTCACCGCCTGGAAGGCCCCGATCGGCTGCCCGAACTGCTCGCGGGTCCGGGCGTGTTGCACGGCCAGCTCGCAGGTGCGGGCGGCGGTGCCCAGCTGTTCGGCGGCGGTGAGGAGTGAGGTGAGGTGTACGGCCCCTGAATCGTCGTCCCCCAAGTCGCCCCTGCGGTCGCCCTCGGCGGATGCGGGCACCCGGTGCAGCGGGGTCAGCGGATCCACCGACTCCAGCGGCTCGGCGCCGGTCGTGTCGCCTCGTACGACATCGGCCTGGGACAGCCACTCCACCAGTCCTGCGTCGACGGCGGCCACCACGGTCTCGCCGGTGGCCGCCCCGTCCACCGCGCCCGCCGCGAGGTGGGTCGCGATCAGCGGGCCGGGCAGCAGGACACGGCCCGCCTCCTCGAAGGCCAGGACGGCTTCCTGGAGGCCCAGTCCGACGCCGCCGGCCGCGTCCGGGAGCCGCAGCGCGAAGAACCCCGCCGCGCCGAGCTCGCGCCACAGGGTCCGGTCGAGGACGGGCGGCCCGTCGGCCACGGCGGCCCGCAGCTCCTCGCGTCCGAAGCGCGCGGTCAGCAGTTCGCGTACGCCGGCCTTCAACGCGCGTTGATCATCTGTGAGTTGGAAGTCCACTTTTCGAACTCACCGTCCCTTGGGAAGGCCGAGGATCCGCTCGGCCACGATGTTCCGCTGGATCTGCGAGGTGCCGGCCGCGATGGTGTACGACAGGGACGTAAGCCGGTCGAGGGTCCACTCCCGCCCGAGGTCGAGCGCCTCGGGGCCGAGAACCTCGGCGGCGGTGTCGTACAGCTCCTGGCGCGCGTGCGAGTAGCTCAGTTTGAAAACCGAACCCCCGACGCCCGGTACTCCCCCTGTCCGCTGCGACTCGCTGACGTTCCACTGCGTGAGCCGCCACAGCGCGCGGAACTCGGCGTTCAGCCTGCCCAGGCGGCGGCGCAGTACGGCATCGTCCCAGCGGCCGTTCTTCCGTGCCTCACGGGCGAGTTCGCCCAGCACCCGGCGGCAGGCGACGACCTCTCCGACGAAGGCGGTACCGCGCTCGTAGGACAGCGTCACCATGGTCACTCGCCAGCCGTCGTTCTCGGCGCCGACGCGGCCCGTGACCGGGACGCGCACCTCGTCGAGGAAGACCTCGGCGAACTCGGTGGAGCCCGCGAGCGTCCGCAGCGGCCGGACCGTGATCCCGGGCGCGTCCATGGGCATGGCGAGCCAGGAGATGCCCCGGTGTCTGGGCGCCGCGGGATCGGTCCGTACCAGCAGCTCGCACCAGTCGGCCACCTCGGCGTGGGAGGTCCAGATCTTGGACCCACTCACCACGTAGTCGTCGCCGTCCCGCCACGCGCGCGTGCGCAGCGCCGCGAGGTCCGAACCCGCGTCCGGCTCGCTGAAGCCCTGACACCACACCTCCTCGCCGCGCAGCACCGGCGGCAGCCAGCGCGCCCGCTGTTCGGCACTCCCTTCGGAGGCGATGGTCGGCCCGGCGTGCAGCAGTCCGACGAAATTGGCCCCTACGTAGGGGGCGCCCGCCCTTTCCGTCTCCTCCAGGTAGATGAGGTGCTGCGTCGGGGTGGCGCCCCGGCCGCCCGCGTCGACGGGCCAGTGCAGACCCGCGTACCCGGCGTCGTACAGCATCCGCTGCCAGCCGAGGTCGTACGCCCGTCTGCCCGGCCAGTCGTCCGGGGACGGTTTCGGCGGCAGCGACGGCAGCACCTTGCCGAGCCACTGTCGAAGGCGCGCCCGGAACTCCTCCTCTTGCGGGGTGTACGCCAGGTCCACTACAGATCCAGGTCCAGCATGCGGATGGCGTTGCCGCGCATCAGCTTGTGGACGGTCTCGTCGTCGAGGCCCTTCACATGGTCGAGGGCGACCTCCTTGGTGTGCGGGAAGGTCGAGTCGACGTGCGGGTAGTCGGTCTCGAAGGTGGCGTTGTCCCGGCCGACCACGTCGAGGGACGCGACGCCGTGCTTGTCGCGGAAGAAGCAGCAGAAGATCTGCCGGTAGTAGTACGTCGACGGGGGCTCGGGAATCAGATCCCTGACGCCGCCCCACGCGCGGTGTTCCTGCCAGACGTCGTCAGCGCGTTCCAGGGCGTACGGGATCCATCCCATCTGCCCCTCTGAATAGGCGAGTTTGAGGCGCGGGAACTTCACCAGCACACCGCTGAACAGGAAGTCCATCATCGAGGCCATCGCGTTGTTGAAGGACAGCGAGGCCTGCACGGCGGGCGGGGCGTCCGGAGAGGCGGCGGGCATCTGCGAACTGCTCCCGATGTGCATGTTCACGACCGTGCCCGTCTCCTGGCAGACCGCGAAGAAGGGGTCCCAGTAGCCGGAGTGGATGGAGGGCAGTCCCAGGTAGGTGGGGATCTCCGAGAAGGTCACGGCCTTCACGCCCCGGGCCGCGTTGCGCCGGATCTCGGCGACCGCGAGGTCGATGTCCCACAACGGGATGAGGCACAGCGGGATCAGCCGGCCGCCGCTGCCGCCGCACCACTCCTCGACCATCCAGTCGTTGTACGCCCGCACACAGGCCAGGGCCACTTCCTTGTCGTGCGCCTCGGCGAAGGTCTGCCCGCAGAAGCGGGGGAAGGTGGGGAAGCAGAGGCTGGCCTCGACATGGTTGAGGTCCATGTCCTTGAGCCGTTCGACCGGGTCCCAGCAGCCCGGCCGCATCTGCGCGCGGGTGATGCCCTCCAGCGTCATCTCGTCGCGGTCGAAGCCGACGGCGGCGATGTTGCGCTTGTACGGGAACTTGAGGTCCTCGTAGATCCACCAGTCGGTGGGCGGCCCCTCCGGGTCCATCGTGATCTGGTACTTCCCGCCGACGTAGGCGAGTTCGCCGATGCCGGCGGTCAGGGGGCGGGGCCCGCGCTCGCGGTATTTCCGCGGCAGCCAGGTCTCGAAGAGGTGCGCGGGCTCGATCACATGGTCGTCGACGCTGATGATGCGGGGCAGTTCGGTCATGGTCCCCTCCGCCTGGCAAGGATCTCGCATTTTCTGATCTCGCATTTTTCTGATGGACCGTCAGATCACTGGTCACAAGCAGGCTAACCCCGCGCCTATGGACCGACAAGGCGGCGGGCCCTACGCTCTGCCCACCATCTGACAGCCCGTCAGTTACAGGGGGCCCAAGTGAACGACACCGCACACGAGCTGAGTTCCGCCCGCACGCTCTGGGACCTGGTGGCCCGTCGCGCCGACCTCACCCCCGACCGGCCCGTCCTCCTCCAGGACGACCGCTCACTGAGCTTCGGCGAGCTGCGCGACCGCGCCGAACGCGTGGCGGCGGGCCTCTACGACAGGGGCGTACGCCCCGGCACGGTGGTCGCCTGGCAGCTGCCCACCCGGATCGAGACCGCGCTGCTGTCCTTCGCGCTGGCCCGCCTCGGCGCCGTACAGTCGCCGGTGATCCCCTTCTACCGGGACCGCGAAGTCGGCTTCGCGCTACGGGAGTCCAAGGCCGAGTACTTCGCCGTACCGGGCGAGTGGCGGGGCTTTGACCACACGGGTATGGCGCGGCGGCTCGGCGCGAAGGGCGTCTTCGAGGCGTACGACGTCCTGCCGGACGGCGATCCCTCCGTACTCCCGGCCCCGCCCGCCGACGGCACCTCGGTCCGCTGGATCTACTGGACCTCGGGCACCACCTCCGACCCCAAGGGCGTCCTGCACACGGACCGTTCGCTGATCGCGGGCGGCTCCTGCCTCGCGCACGCGCTGCGCCTGTCCGCCGACGACGTGGGCTCGATGGCCTTCCCGTACGCGCACATCGCCGGACCCGACTACACGGTGATGCTGCTGCTGTACGGCTTCCCCGCCGTGATGTTCGAGCACTTCGCGCTGCCCGCCGCACTGGAGGGCTATCGCAAGCACGGAGTGACGGTGGCGGGCGGCTCCACGGCCTTCTACTCGATGTTCCTCGCCGAACAGCGCAAGCAGCCCGGGGTGCCGGTCATTCCGACGCTGCGGCTCCTCGCGGGCGGCGGGGCGCCGAAGCCGCCCGAGGTGTACCACTCCGTCGTACGCGAGATGGGGGTGCAGCTCACTCACGGGTACGGGATGACCGAGGTCCCGATGATCACCATGGGGTCGCCGGACGACGCGGTCGGGAACCTGGCGACGACGGAGGGCAGGCCCCCAGAGGGCATGGAGATACGGATCGTGGACGGCGAGGTGCGACTGCGCGGGGAGGCCGTCTGTCAGGGGTATCTGGACCCCCAGCAGACCGCCGCGGCCTTCGACGCCGACGGGTTCCTGATCACCGGGGACGTCGGGCATCTGACGGACAGCGGGCACCTCGTCCTCACCGGGCGCCTGAAGGACATCATCATCCGCAAGGGCGAGAACATCTCGGCCAAGGAGATCGAGGACCTGCTGCACCGGCACCCGGCGGTCGGGGACGTGGCCGTGATCGGACTGCCCGACGCCGAGCGCGGGGAGCGGGTCTGCGCGGTGGTCGAACAGCCGCCAGGGGCCGGGGAGTTGACGCTGAAGGCTGTCACTTCGTATCTGCGCGAGGAAGGGCTGTCGGTCCACAAGCTGCCCGAGCAACTGGAAGTAGTGGACGCCCTTCCGCGCAACGAGACCTTGCGCAAGGTGCTCAAGTACCGGCTCAGGGAGCGATATTCGAGGTGAGTCCCGGTGCGTCCTACTCCGGCACCGTGAAGTAGCGGGCGAACGCGCTCACGACCTCCGACTCACCGATCCGGCCGTCGGAGTCCGCGTCCAGGGTGGCGGCCGCGACGGCGGCGATGTCGTCGTTCACGCCCAGGGCCTTGAGGACACGGGCGGTCTCCTCGACCGTGGCCGCACCGTCCCCGTCGGTGTCTGCGACGGCGAGGGCGGCGTGCAGGAAGGGCCGGGCGATCTCGGCGAACCGGTCGGGGTTGTCGCGCAGCCGCTTCACCGCGCCGCTCACGAACTCCTCGCGGGTGATCCGCTGGTCGCCGTCCCGGTCCGCAATCCCTGCCATGCCCTGCCAGAACGCCTCGGCGCCGACGTAGAGGGCCTGGCCCTTGTCCGACCGGGCCGTCGTGGCGAACTCGGCGAGGACCGCCTTGGTCGCGGCGTTGAAGTCCTCCCGGTCGATGTAGCCGTTGCCGTCCTGGTCGAAGCCGGTGAACCGGGCGGCAATCCTGCGCTCGTACTCGGAGTTGACCATGGTGTCCTCGGACCGCCTTACATCTCAGCCGGACTCTCAGCCGGACTGGGGTTCATCTGGGACGGAGCGTACGACGCGGAGGCCACCTCGGGAGCGGGAAAACGATGGTTGTACCAAGACCGCGGGAATTCCGGGACAACTCTGTCGCGCGGCGTCGCGTACCGGGTGAGGTGCGTCACGCCGACAGGGGGCTCGACTCCTCGTCGACGGCCGCGGTGACGTCCGGATAGACGTCGAAGAGGCGGCGTACGCCGAGGGCCGCGAGGACACGGTTGACGTGCGAACCGTCGTACGCGCCCTGGGCGGGCAGGATCAGACGCAGGCGGCCCTGACAGGAACGGATCAGGCGGCGGGTGGCGATGAGGACGCCGACGCCGCTGGAGTCGCAGAAGAGGACCCCGGCGAGGTCGAGGACAAGACTGCGGCGCCCCTCGGCCACCGCGTCGTGCACCCGCTGGCGCAGCACCGGTGATGTCACGAGGTCCAGCTCGCCCGACACCCGGAGCACGGCCCACTCACCCTCGTCGCCGTCGGTCACCTTGAGCGTCACCGGTACGCCTCTCGCTCGCCTCGCCCAGCAAAAACGGAAGCGGTCACTTCGCTTCTCTTCAGCGCGGCTGCCCCGCCCTCGTTCCATGAAACACCGGTCCGCGAACGAAGAAACGCCTGTCTACGGTCGAAAATGTGCGGTGAACGATCTGTTTCGGACTCGTACGGTCTTTTTCGGGCGCGGCTCTTACCATCTACGGCCCTTCGGGGGGCGCGCATTGGCGTAAAGGGGCGTGCGCTGTCAGACGTGCCGACTACATTCGAGACAGCGGTGCGCACAGGCTGGACGGCGGCAGCGCACATACGTCGACCACGAGGACAGGCGTCGGGCACGGGCAGGGTGAGGGGGCCGCATGGCGAAGAAGGACGCACCGCCCCGTTGGGACCGCAAGATGCAGCAGCGGCTCGCACGCGGGGAGGCGGCGGCGCTCGGCGAGCTCTACGACCGGTTCGCCTCACTCGTGCACGGCCTCGCCCACCGTGTGCTCGGGGACGAGCGGGCCGCGGACGGCATCACACGCGAGGTCTTCGCCCACGTCTGGGAGAACCCCGAGGCGTACGACCCCAAGCAGGGCCCGCTGCGTTCCTGGGTCGCCACGCTGACCCACCGCCTCGCCGTGCAGCGGCTGCGCGCCACCGAGACCGCCGCGCTCGCCCGGGGTGGCCACGGCACCACGGAGGACCTGGAGCGCAAGGTGCGGCGCGCCTCGGTGGCCGCCCGCGCGGACTACATCGTCACGTCCATGCCCGCCCCGCTGCGGGCCGCCCTGGAACTCGCGTACTTCCAGCGCCGTGACTACCGCCAGGCCGCCGCCGACCTCGGCGTCACCGAGGACGAGGCCCGCCGCCGCCTCCGCCTCGGCCTCCAACTCCTTTCTACCGCCCACGACACCGGCCCCACCGGCGCGCCCCCCGAATACGGGGGTGCACGGTGAACGGAGGAGCGGACCGGTTCGAGGCGTCCGACGGGGGCGAGGGACACGAGGCGCACGAGGGGGAAGGGAAGGGCGGGTTCGAGGAGGGGGCGGGGGCCGGGAGCGGCGTGGGTCCGGACGACGTAGGTGGGGCTGCGGCGGCGGGTGAGGGGAGCGTGGGGCCGGCGTCGGGACCGGGCGGGCGCGGCGAGCCGGCAGGATCCGGCGGACCGGGCGGGCGCGGCGAGCCGACGGGGCCCGGCAAATCGGGCGGACCGGCAGGATCGGGCCAACCCGGCGAACCCGGCGGACCGGGCGGACCCGGCGCTCTCGACGGGCCCGGCGGATTGGCCGGACCGGGCGGACCCGGGGGACCGGACGGACCCGGGGGACCCAGCGGACCGGGCGGGCGCGGCGAGCCGACGGGGCTCGGCAAATCGGGCGGACCGGCAGGATCGGGCCAACCCGGCGGACCGGGCGGGCCCGGCGCCCTTCACGGGCCTGGCGGATTGGCCGGACCGGGCGGACCCGGCGAGTCCCGGAAGGGGGACGGGGAGGAGCCGGACACCGGGGAGAGGCCGGACACCGGGGCGCCGGACACCGCAGCGGGGCCGGATACCGGGGCGGGCAAGCCTCCGCGCATACCGCTGCCGCGTTCCTCCGTCGAGGACACCGGGCTGCCGCTTCCGCTGCCCGAACCCGCCGCCGCTCTCCAACCCGCGCCGCTCGTCCTCGAGCACCGTGTCCTGAAGGCGCTGCTCGGCGCGTGGGCGCTGGCCGCCTGCTCGGCGGAGGAGACGGCGGCCGTCGAGGAGCACCTCGGGGACTGCGGATCCTGCGCCGACGAGGCGCTGCGGCTGCGCGGGGCGGTCGGGCTGCTGCACCCCGCCGAGAGCCTCGACCTGGACCCGACCCTGCGCACCCGGGTCCTGGAGGGCTGCCTCGACCGGCGCCCGCCGCGCATCCCGGTGCCCGAGTGGGCGACTCCGTACGACGCGGAGACCGCGCGGCTCGACGCGCTGCTGCAGGACATAGGCGGTGCCGAGTGGCACGCGCCCGTGCGGCTGCGCTGGTTCGAGGGCGACGAATCCACCAGCCGCCGTACGACGGTCGCCGGGGTCATCGCCCATCTGCTGAGCGTCGACGGCCTGGTCGCCGTCGCGCTGGGCCTGGAGGACCCGCTCGGCCCGGCCACCCCCGAGGAACCGACGCCGGAGGCCCGCACCGAGGCGTACTGGCGTGCCTCGCACTTCCCGCCCACCCGGTCCGTACGCGGACCCTGGCGGGAGCAGAGCCACAACCTGGTTCGTACGGTGGCGTTCGCGGATGGGGGCACCTCCCGCACGAGCGAAGCCGAGCGTGGGGGAGGCTCCGGGCGCCTCACCGTGGCGTACGGCGAGTTCGAACTGCCGCTCAGCGACTCGATGCTGGACCGGGCCTTCGAGTGCTGGGTGCACGCGGGGGACATCGCGGAGGCGGTGGACTACCCGTACGAGCCGCCGGCCCCTCGGCACCTGCACCGGATGATCGACCTGGCCGCACGGATGCTGCCGGGGTCGCTCGCGGAACGCCGGCGGGCGGGGCTGTCGAACGCGCCGGCCCGCCATCTCGTCGCCGCGGGTGCGCCGGGGCGCAGCCTGCGCCTCGAGATCGAGGGCTCCGGGGGCGGGGAGTGGCTGATCCCGCTCGACTCACCCGGCGCCGTGGCCTCCGCCGAGCGCGAGGTCGCCCACGTCGCCCTCGACGGGGTCGAGTTCTGCCGTCTCGCCGCGGGTCACGTCTCCCCCCAGGAGGCCGCCGCCGGCCAGGACGGCGACCGCGAGGCAATCAGGGACGTCCTGTTCGCGGCGGCGTCGCTGAGCCGGATGTAGGGGGTTCAGCCCGTCGTGGGGGTCCGCCCGCTCGAGCGAAGCCGGGAGTGGGGGATTTTCGAGGACGAGCGTGAAGCGCGATACGGGGGGTCTGGGGGCAGGGCCCCCAGATACGGGACGGGCAGGGGCGGAGGGGGCGAAAACCCCTACGCGAAGACGACCGTACGGCGCCCGTTCAACAGGATGCGCCGCTCGGCGTGCCACTTCACAGCGCGCGCCAGCGCCTGGCACTCGACATCCCGGCCGATGGCGACCAACTGGTCGGGGGTCACACCGTGGCCCACCCGCTCGACCTCCTGCTCGATGATCGGCCCCTCGTCGAGGTCGGCGGTGACGTAGTGCGCGGTGGCACCGATGAGCTTGACACCCCGGGCGTGAGCCTGGTGATACGGCTTCGCGCCCTTGAAGCTCGGCAGGAAGGAGTGGTGAATGTTGATGATGCGACCGCTGAGCTGCTTGCACAGGTCGTCCGACAGCACCTGCATATAGCGGGCGAGCACGACCAGCTCGACATCCTCCGCACGGACCAGCTCGAGCAGCTGCGCCTCCGCCTCCGCCTTCGTGTCCTTCGTCACCGCGATGTGGTGGAAGGGGATGTCATACGAGGCCACAAGCTCGGCGAAATCCGTGTGGTTGGAGACCACGGCGGCGATGTCGACGGGCAGCGCGCCGGTCCGCGCCCGGAAGAGCAGGTCGTTCAGGCAGTGCCCGAACTTGCTGACCAGGAGGACGATGCGCATCCGGTCCTCGGCACGGTGGATCTGCCAGTCCATGTGGAAGGAGTCGCCGATCGCGGCGAAGCTGGCGCGCAGCTTCTCCACGGTCACCGGCGCCTCCGCCGAGAAGTGGACCCGCATGAAGAACAGTCCCGTGTCGTGGTCGCCGAACTGCTGACTGTCCTCGATGTTGCAGCCGGTCATGAAGAGGTAGCTCGACACGGCGTGCACGATTCCCTGCTTGTCCGGGCAGGAGAGGATCAGGACGTACTGCTCGGCGGCGGGCGCGGCCCCGCGAACGGACTGCTCATTCATGCATCACAGGGTCCCATACCAGCCCCCGGGCCCGGGCGTACGTCCCGCCAGACGGACGGCACCGAAGGGCGCAGCCGTCTCTCCGCCAACCACGCCCAACAGCGCACGCGTCTCTGAGCCGGACCACGCCTCCAACCGCGCACGGGTCTCTGAGCGGACCCCGACGAACGCGCGATCATCGCCACGCGGACGCCATCCGATCACGCACCCGTCCCTAAGCGGACCGCGTAAGGATCCGCAGCACCTCGAGCGTCCGCGGCACCGCGTCCGGATCCTCGCCGTCGCTCGCTGCCAGGCGTACGTGCGCGTCGCGGGCGGCGCGGACGGCCTCCGGCCACCCGTGGTGGTCGAGGTAGGCGGAGACGGGCGCGTCGGGCCCCACCTGGTGCATGATCCGCAGGACGCGCAGGACGGCGGTGTCGACGAGGGCCGCCTCCTGGGAGTCCCGGAAGATCGTGCCGACGTACTTCTCGGCGGACCAGCTGTCCAGCCAGGTGTCCTCGACCAGGCGGTACACGGCGTCGGTGACGTCCCCGTACCCCTCGACACCGGCGAGCCAGACGTCACGTTGGAAGGCGGGGTCGGAAAGCATGTGCAGCGCGGAGCGCACATTGCTGCGCCAGCGCCACCACGGCATGTCGTTCAGTGGCATGCCGCCCATGGTGGAGGAGCGACGGCCGCGACGGGAAGAGTTCTCCGAACCTTGCACGGTCATCGATCGTACGTTCCCCCTGAAGAACAGATCACCGGCCCCCGTAATTCACCTCTGAGTCACCTCTCGTTGACCAGGGGTCACACGCAGGTTAGCGATGTGACGGAATCGTGCGTGTCCATGACCGGTAGGCGACGCACGCGCACCAGCTCTCCCGTCCTCCCCCGGCCTCTCAAGGCCACATTGCTGTCCGCGGGCGCGCTGGCCGCGTGTGCGTCGATCGCCGTCGGATGCGGGGTCATCCCTGGTGCCACGGGGGGTTCCAGGGATGACCCCGTCACCGTCATGACCTGGGCGCCCGAGAAGACCGCGGCGACCAACAAGCCCGGCATGCCGGCGATGGCGAAGGCGTACGCCCGCTGGGTCAACTCCCACGGCGGCATCAACGGCCACCAGCTCAAGATCCTCACCTGCAACGACCACAACGACTCCGTGGACGCCGCGAAGTGCGCCCTGCGCGCGGCCGACGAGAACGTCGTCGCGGTCGTCGGCTCCTACAGCCAGCACAGCCGCTCGTTCCTCGCCCCGCTGGAAAGCGCGGGCATCCCCTACCTCGGCGGCTACGGCGTCACCGACGACGAGTTCACCAGCCCCCTCTCCTACCCCGTCAACGGCGGTGAGCCCGCGCTGCTGGCCGGCCTCGGCGAGCAGCTCGGCAAGAACTGCGGCCCGGTCTCCCTGATCCGTCCGGACACCATCGCCGGTGACCAGCTGCCGGTGCTGCTCAACGCCGGCCTGAAGTCGCAGGGCCACGCGTCCGCCGGGGACCAGCGGGCCGCGGAGGACGCCACCGAGTACTCGCGCCAGACGGACCAGGCGCTCGAGCACGCGACGTCCGACCCGCTCGACCGGGGCTGCGTGGTGCCCGCGCTGGGCGACCGTACCGACACCTTCATGGACTCCTTCCGCCGCGACAGCGCGGACTACCCGAGGGTGCGCACGGGCAGCGTGCTCGGCAGCGTCGACCAGTCGCTGATCGACGCCAGCGGCGGCAAGTCGAGCCCGTACGAGGGCTCGTACGTCACCGGCTGGTACCCGACGGCGAGTGACCCGCGATGGGACTCGATGCGCGCGGTGATCAAGGAGCAGGCCTTCGGCGACAACCGCATCGACCCCGCCGACTCCGGGGTGCAGACCACCTGGATCGCGTACACCGTGCTGCGGGCGGTCATCGAGTCACTCGGCGACGGCCAGGTGTCCGCGCTCACCGTCCGGCGCGCCCTCGACAACGGCCTCAAGGTGACCACGGGCGGGCTCACCCCGACGCTCAGCTGGCGCTTCGAGGACCTGATAGCGGCCGTCGACTTCCCACGCCTCGTCAACGCCGACGTCACCTTCCAGGTCGTACGCCAGGGTCAACTGACCGCGCAGCGGCGCGGTTTCGTCAATGTGTCGAGGACTCTGGAGAACGCGGACTGAGGACCGGCCTCGGGGGCCGACCGGCCCCCGAGGGCGCGCGGACGGTCAGAGACGGCTCACAGCTGGGTCCGCGTCCGCTGTGTCAGGCCGTACGTGGACGCGATGGAGTTCCACAGCTTCGCGGCCTTCTCCTTCTCCGTGGACGCCGTGCCACTGGCCCGGTTGCCCGCCTGGGTCTGCGCGGTGGTGCGGGCGTGGCCCTTCCTGCAGCCCTTCTTGCCGGCGACCTGGTCGGCCCAGGCGGCGTAGTGGTTGTCGGCCGACGCGGAGGCCTTCCAGCCGTTGGTGAGCGCGGTGGTCAGCCCGGCGTGGTTCGGAAGCCTGTCCACGGAGAGGGCGGCGAGCCGGGTGACCAGCTCGCCCCGCTGCTTGGCCGCGTCGCGCAGATCACTGGCCGCCTGGCCCAGGTTGTCGCACGTCTTGACGTTCGCCACGGCGTTGATCACCGAGTCGCGGCTGTTGCTGCTGTCCGCGAGGAGCTTGTCGAGTTCGACGGCCTGCGCCTTGACCGGGTCGGTCGAGGGTGACGCCGAGCCCTCGGTGGCGGGGGCCGTCGCCGAGACGGTCTTGCTGCTGTCCTTCTTGCCATCGCCGCCGCCACTGAGCAGGGCGCCGGCGCCTATGCCGAGCACGGCGATGCCGATGCCGACGGCGGCGATCACCGGGACGCGCGAGCCGCTGCGGCCCCCGCGTCCGCCGCCGCCCTCACCGTCGGAGGCGCCGCCACGCCGTGCGGCGGCACGGCCACCGGGCGCGCCGGGGGCGTGCGCCCCGTATGGAGCCTGCGCGCCGTATGCGCCGGGCGCGCCCTGCGAGGGCTGAGCGCCGTACGCGGCTTGCGCACCGTGCCGGGCGTGCGGGGCCGACGGGTCGAAGCGCGGCATCTGCTGCGTCGACGCGGGCCCCTCCGGCTCACTGCGGAAGAGACTGTCGAACTCCGCGGGCGGCTGCCGGTCCTCCGGCGCGCCCGGGCGTATCCCGTACGGCGCCCCGGCCGGCTGCGCGGGCACGGGAGCGATGAACTGCGTGGCCTCGGCGTCCGGACTCGCGGCGGAGGGCAGCGGTCCGGCGCCGGGACCGCCCTGCGGCGTCCGCCCGAGGAACTGCGTCGCGTCGGCCGGCACCTCGGGCGGCAGCGCGCCAGGACCCACCGGCGGGATGTACTGAGTGGCGCCCTCGTCCGGCGCGGCGGCGACCGGCGGGAGGTACTGCGTCGCACCCCCGTCGGCACCCGGCGCGGGAGGAATGTACGGAATGTACTGCGTCGCGCCGTCATCGGCGCCGGGCGGCAGCGGCGCGGGCTGCGCGGCGGGAGGCAGCGAGGGCGAGGATCCGGCGGCGGACCCGTACGGCGCCGCCTGCGGAAGCGCGTTCCCGGGGTGCCCGGCCTGCGGCGGCTGCTGGACGTGCGGAGCCTGCGGGAGGCCATTGCCGGGGTATGCGGCCTGCGGGAGGGCGTTCCCCGGGTACGCAGCCTGTCCGGGCTGCTGGACGTGCGGGGCCTGCTGGCCGGGGGCCGCGTACCCGTCGACGTACCCGCCGGCCGCGTAGGCGCCCTGCGCCCCCGGCGCGAAACCGCTCTGCGCGCCGTACGACGGTGGTCCCGCGCCCTCGGGCGGCAGCGGCCCGGCGTCAGACGCCGACTGCGGCGCGAATCCCTGCGGCTGCTGGGCGCCGTGCGGGTCGGCGGACGTCCTCCAGCCCTGGGACGCGTCGGGGGTGCCCCAGTCCGGGGCGGGGGTGGCGGACTGGGGCGGCTCGGCGGCTCCCCACGTCTGCGTGCCGTTCTCCGGCGCTCCCCAGCCGTCACCGGGCTGCGCGGCGGGGACGGCCGACTGGTCGGGGCCCCACGGCCGGCCCCAGGCCTGGCCGCCCGCCGGGGTCGTACGGTCACCTGCCGTGCCCGGCAACAGCGGCTCGCCGCCGTCGGAGGGCAGCACGATGCCTTCGCGCGCGGGCCGCGCCGAGGGCTCCTCGCCCTGTCCACTCTGCGTCACCGGGACTCCTACGAATGGGGGACCTTCGGAATCGTCGGCTCACGCTACCGGGTCCCCGCGACCCGGTGCCACGCAGCACAGGAGGTGACGCCCGCCTCCTGTGACCGGGGTAACGAAACCGCCCTCCTAGGCGCTGTAATTACCTCCGCTCGCTCCCGGCGCGCGCGTTTCCCTGGCGTTCATGCCCGCGCCGGCCATCCGTTCACGCTCGCGGAGATCACCTGCGCACGCCTGCTCGCACGTATCCAGGGCGCCCCCTGTCGTCACGCCGCCGCCTGCAACTCCATCCGTGCCCCGAACTCGCGCACCACCGGCTCGTCCCGGTACGGCTCGAGCCGCTGCTGGAAGTCCTCCAGATACTCGGCGCCGCGGTTGGAGCGGAGAGTGCCGAGCAGCTCGACCGCGCGCAGCCCGGTGTGGCATGCCTGTTCCACCTCGCGCTGCTGGACCTGGGCGGTGGCGAGCAGCACGAAGCCGATCGCGCGGCGCCGGACCCGCGACTCGGGATGTCCGGCGAGGGACTCCTCCGCGCACCGCGCGGCGGCCTCCGCCTGCCCCAGGTCACGGTGGCAGTGCGCCAACTCGTCGGCGAGGTAGGCCTCGTCGAAGTGCGCGATCCACGTCGGGTCGTCTCCGGAGGCCGCGTCGGCGCCCTCCAGGGCGCTGACCGCCCGCCCGGACGCCACCTGGGCGGCGCGCGCGTCGCCCATCAGCGCGTGCCCGCGCGCCTCCGCGGCGCAGAACATCGACTCCGCGCGCGGTGTCACACGCCCGCGCGCCCCCTCCTGCGCCGCGCGCGCCAACTGCGCGATCTCGCGCGGGTTGCCGAGTTGCGCGGCCAGGTGGCTCATGGACGCGGCGAGCACGTATCCGCCGTACCCGCGGTCGCCGGCCGCCTGGGCAAGCCGCAGCGCCTGGATGTAGTACCGCTGGGCGAGCCCGGGCTGGCCGGTGTCGATGGCCATGTAGCCGGCGAGTTCCGTCAACCGCGAGACCGCGGCGAACAGGTCACGTCCGACCGCCTCCCGGTAGGAGCCCGCGAGCAGCCCGGAGACCACGCTGTTGAGGTAGTGCACGACCACCGGGCGCACATGCCCGCTGCCGTACTGGTGGTCGAGGTCTACGAGCGCCTGGGTCATCGCGCGAACCGCCGCCACGTCCGAGAGCCCGACGCGCGGGCCCGCCGAGCGCGCCACCTGCGAATCCGGCGAGGAGATCAGCCAGTCGCGGCTGGGCTCGACGAGCGCGGAGGCGGCGACGGACGACCCGGACAGGAAATCCCGCCGCCCCACGTCACTGCGCCACAGCTCGCAGACCTGCTCGATGGCCCCCAGTACGGTCGGCGAGAACTGGAGACCTACGCCGGACGCGAGGTTCTTGCCGTTGGCCATGCCGATCTCGTCGATCGTGACCGTACGGCCCAGCTTGCGGCCGAGTGCCTCAGCGATGATGGCGGGCGCCCGTCCGCGTGGCTGCTGTCCGCGCAGCCAGCGCGCCACGGACGTCTTGTCGTAGCGCAGATCGAGGCCGTGCTCCGCGCCGCACATGTTGACCCGGCGGGCCAGCCCGGCGTTCGAACAGCCCGCTTCCTGGATAAGCGCCTGCAACCGTTCGTTCGGCTGCCTGGCGATGAGAGGCCTTGCGGCCATGGCGTACCCCCTGTGGCTGCGGTGCCTGCCCACGCACCGAGTTGACGTGCCTTCGGCGGCCGACCGCACCGAAGGAAGTCGGCCATGAAGATCAATGCCCCGCAGACATACCGAAGATGCGAGACATGTGAGGATTGCCGGGGTAAAGGCGGTTGCCCGACCCCTCCCCTGGTTACCCACTCCCGGGTGTCGTTCCTCCCGCGCGCCCCCACACGTGCATCCATGCGCCCCAGGTGCGGAATCGATGCTCCTCCCCCGCGCGCGTGTCCCCCGTAACCCAGGGTGGACCCGGGAGTTGAGTTCCACGTGGAAGAGACCATCGCAGGCACCGAGACCGCACAGATCCCCAAGCAGCGCGGCGAATCGCTGCAGGAAACCGCCGTGCGCTATGCCGAGGAGCGCCACTGGGACGTGTTCCCCGGCACCTGGCTGGAAGCCGTCGACGGGGTGCAGCGCTGCTCCTGCGGGGAGCCCGCGTGCGCCGCGCCCGGCGCGCATCCGGCGCGTGAGGACTGGGCGACGCAGGCTACGGGCAGTGCGACCGCCGCGCGCCGCATGTGGTCGAAGCAGCCCGCGGCGTCGATCCTGCTGCCCACGGGGCGTACGTTCGACGCGATCGAGGTGCCCGAGACGGCCGGCTGTCTCGCGCTCGCCCGGATGCACCGCATGGAACTGCCCCTCGGCCCCGTCTCCTGCACTCCGGACCGGCGCATGCACTTCTTCGTGCTCCCCGGTGCCGCGGCGAAGGTCCCTGACCTGGTGCGGAAGCTGGGCTGGCCGTCTGCCTCGCTCGACCTGGTCACCCTCGGGGAGGGGGCGTACGTGGCGGCGCCCCCCACGCGGTTCGGCTCCCGGGGTGCGGTGCAGTGGGCGTGCCGGCCGACTCCCGCGAACCGGTGGCTGCCGGATGCGGAGGAGTTGATCTCGCCGCTCGCCTACGCGTGCGGGCGGGATCGGTGACGCGGGTTCGTCGCCGTCGTGACCCGCGGGTTCGTCGGTGCTGGTCGCGCAGTTCCCCGCGCCCCTAAAAACAGCGCCGCTGCCCCTTAGGGTGCTCACATGGCCGATCGAACAGGGACGAACGCGCCCGCTGTACGTGTGCAGGGACTCTGGAAGCGGTTCGGGGAGCAGATCGCCGTCGCCGGGGTCGATCTGGAGCTGCCCGCGGGCCAGTTCATCGGACTCGTCGGCCCGAACGGGGCAGGGAAGACCACCACCCTGTCGATGGTGACCGGCCTGCTCAGGCCGGACCAGGGCATCGTCGAGGTCGTCGGCCACGACGTGTGGCGCGACCCGGTGCAGGTGAAGGCGCGGATCGGCGTGCTGCCCGAGGGGCTGCGGCTCTTCGAACGCCTCTCGGGGCGTGAACTCCTCGCGTACACCGGCAGGTTGCGCGGTCTGCCCGGCGCCGAGGTCGACAAGCGGGCCACCCAGCTCCTCGACGTCCTCGACCTCGCGGGCGCCCAGCACAAGCTCGTCGTCGACTACTCCACGGGCATGCGCAAGAAGATCGGCCTGGCCTGCGCTCTCCTCCACAACCCCGAAGTCCTTTTCCTCGACGAGCCGTTCGAGGGCGTCGACCCGGTCTCCGCGCAGACCATCCGCGGCGTCCTGGAGCGGTACACGGCCTCGGGCGCCACGGTCGTCTTCTCCTCCCACGTGATGGAGCTGGTCGAGTCGCTGTGCGACTGGGTCGCCGTCATGGCCGCGGGGCGCATCCGCGCACACGGCCCGCTCGCGGAGGTACGCGGCAGCGCGCCCTCCCTCCAACAAGCCTTCCTGGAGCTGGTCGGCGCACACGGCCGCACCACGGCCACCGACCTCGACTGGCTGGGCGGCGGGGCGCCCCGATGAGCACGAACCCGAGCGAGGACACGAACGCGAGCGCGGACACGAACCCGACCGGGGGCGCGAACATCGGCTCGCACGCCGGCGCGAGCACGAGTGCCGGCGCGACCACGGGCGCGGGCTCTGGCGCGGGCACGACTGCGGGCGCGGGTACGACTGCGGGCGCGGGCTCTGGCGCGGTTACGACTGCGGGCGCGGGTACGACTGCGGGCGCCAGCGACCCCGCAGGGGCAGTCCCCGGCACGAGCACGACTCCGGGCACCAACGACCCCACAGGCGCAGGCCCCGGCACGAGCACGACTCCGGGCGCCGGCGCGGCGGCCGCCCCCACCCCCCGTACCTCCGCCACATCCATCACCCCCGTCGTCGTACGGCTGAAGCTGTCGCTGCTGCGCAATGGGCTGCGGCAGTCGGCCGGGCGGCGGGCCGCGTATGTCACCTCCGTCGTGCTCGTGCTGCTCTTCGCCGCCCTCCAGCTGCTCGGTCTGATCGCGCTGCGCGGCAACGCGCACGCGAGCCCCGTCGCCCTGCTGCTCGTGGCGGTCCTGGCGCTCGGCTGGGCGGTGATGCCGCTGTTCTTCCCCAGCGGCGACGAGACGCTGGACCCGACGCGCCTGGTGATGCTGCCGCTGCGCCCGCGCCCGCTCGTACGGGCGCTGCTCGCGGCCTCGCTGGTCGGCATCGGTCCCCTCTTCACGGTTTGTCTGCTGGTCGGCTCGGTGATCTCGGTCGCGCACGGCGCGGCGGCGTACGTCACCGCGGTCGTCGGCGTGGTCCTGGGGCTGCTCGTCTGCGTGGCCCTCGCCCGCGCGGTCGCCGCCGCCAACATCCGGCTGCTGTCCAGCCGCAAGGGCCGCGATCTGGCGGTGCTCAGCGGGCTGGTGATCGCGGTCGGCGCGCAGCTGGTCAACTTCGGGGCGCAGCGGCTCGGTTCGGCGGGCGGTCTGTCCAAGCTCGACCCGGCGGCGGACGTACTGCGCTGGGTACCGCCCGCGTCGGCGATCGGCGCGGTGGATTCGGTGAGTGAGGGGTCGTACGGGATCGGCGTCCTCCAACTCGCGCTGTCCGCCGCCGCTCTGGCGGGCCTGCTGGCGCTCTGGTCCCGTCACCTGACCCTGCTGATGACCTCGCCGGACGGCTCGACGCTGCAGGCCGCCGAGCCCGCGGCACGGGAGCGGACGTCGGCGGGGCCGGCCCGCCTGTTGCCGTCGGGCCGTACCGGGACCGTCATGGAGCGCAGCCTGCGGTATGTGTGGCGCGATCCGAAGACCAAGGCGGCGTGGGTGACGTCGCTGGCCATCGGGCTGATCGTGCCGGTGTTCAACGCCCTGCAGGGCACCGGCTCGATCTACTTCGCGTGCTTCGCGGCGGGGATGCTCGGGATCCAGATGTACAACCAGTTCGGGCAGGACACGTCCGCGTTCTGGATGGTCGCGATGACGATCTCGTCCACGCGTGACGCGTACGTCGAACTGCGCGGGCGTGCGCTGGCGCTGCTGGTGATCACCCTGCCGTACGCGACGCTCGTGACCGTCGTGACGACCGCGATGCTCGGCGACTGGCCCAAGCTGCCCGAGGTGCTCGGCCTCTCCTTCGCGCTGCTCGGCGCGATGCTGGCGACCGGGGCGTGGTCCTCGGCCCGCTTCCCCTACTCGATACCTCAGGAGGGCTACAAGAACGTCGCCCCCGGGCAGGCGGGCCTCGCCTGGATCGCCATCTTCGGCGGCATGGTCTCGGCGGCCCTGCTCGCCGCCCCCGTCATCGCCCTCACGATCTGGCTGAACGTGGCGGCCGGCGGGGACGAGTGGAGCTGGCTGCTGCTGCCGCTGGGCGCCGGCTACGGGGCGCTGATCACGGTGTTCGGGCTGCGGCTGGCGGCGCCCCGGACGGCTCGGCGGCTGCCGGAGATCCTGACGGCGGTGAGCAAGGGCTGAGGCCGGGGCTCGGCCCACCAGCCCAGGCTCCCCACCGACCGACCGACCCAGCTAGCTAGCTAGCTAGCTAGTGAGAACCCCGTCCAGGAACGGTTCGATCGCCGCGCGCCACGCCTCCGGCTGGTCGTAGTGCACGAGGTGGCCGGCGTCGGCCACCTCCGCGTACTGGCCGTGCGGCAGGACGCGGACCATCTCCTGGGACTCGGCCCGGCCGAGCTCGCCGTCGAGGCCCCGTACGACCAGGGCGGGGCACCGGACTTGGGTGAGCTCCTCCCAGTGGGCGTCGTACACCCAGGTCTGGCGGGACTTGAGCATCTGTTCGGGTTCGAAGACCGGGCGCCAGCCGTCCGGTGACTCGTGCATCACCTCGGCGTAGAACTCGCCGCGGGACGGATTCGGGCGCTCCACCCAGGGGTCGTCCTCGCCGAACCACTTCCGTACGTCGGCGAGCGTGGCGAAGGGGGCGGGCCAGGCCTTGAACCAGTCCTCCCACTCACGCTGCGACGCGGACCCTAACGCCGAGGCCCGCATGTCGCAGATGATCAGGCCGCGGACGAGATCGGGGCGTTTGGCGGCGAGCTGCCAGGCGGTCAGCGCGCCCATGGCGTGGCCGATGAGGACGGCCGGGGCGAGGCCGAGCTGTTCGAGGGCGGCCTCGGCGTCCTCGACATACGCCTCGCGGGTGTACTCCGCCTCCGGCGCCTTGGCGCTCTGCCCGTGGCCGCGCTGATCGAGGGCGATGGCGCGGTGCCGCTCGGAGAGCCAGCGGGCGGTGGACGCCCAGTGCGAGGCGCGGCCCATGAGGCCGTGCAGCAACAGCACGCCGGGCAACTCCGAGGCCTTCGGCGGGTCCGTCTTGGGAGGATCGGCGAACTCCCAGGCAGCGAGACGTACACCGCCCGCTCCCGTCACGTCGATGCGCCGCACCATCGGTAATGGCACCCCCCTAGCTCGCTCGGACCGGCTCACTCCCGCTCGAACCGGCCGGTCCACTCGTACCGCTTCCTACCGCTGTCGTACCGCTGCTCCTGCTGGTGTGCTGCTCTACGTGTACCTCTACCGCACCGCCACGTTATCGAATGAGGTTTCGAAAATGGCCTTCCTGGCTGCAACACCCCTCGTTCGAGTGACCACGCTCAAGGATTGACCGCCGTCGCCCAGGGGAGATCTTCAGCGGGAGGCGGACCGCTCGGGGAAAACGGTCCGAGGGGAATGACCCTGAGAGCTCGGGGCTCCGGGTCAGCACAGGGGAGGACAGGCCCCGGCGCCATGTGGCGCCGGGGCCCTCTCCACGTCTGCGGCACATCCATCCCGCCCCCTCCCCGACCGCGCGCCATCCTCTCGGACACGGTCAAGAGCCCTCAGGTCATATGCCTCATGCGACAGCCTCGCACGCAAACGGTCGCGGCGCTGCGATTCGGCACACTGAATCTTGGTTTCAGCGAGGTCGCGGAAACATCACAACTGCCTCTATGACCCCACGAGTTGACCGCCCGTGGTACGCCGGGCGGCGAGCGCCCCGCACCGGACGGCGCGCGCCCGGGGGCCGACGTGGGGGCCGACGCATGCCGGCGTCCACGGTCGGCGCCCGGGAGCTGCCCCTCGCGGGTACCGGGAAGTCACCACCCCGTCGGGCGGCACTGCTGCTGCTAGCGCTTGGCGACGAACACATGGGAGGCGACGTCCGCCTCCAGCTCCGCGGCCTCGCCGCCGCTGCCCACGAGAACCCCGCCGGCGGACTCGGTCACGCTCACCACGGAGCCGGGCTGCACGCCCGCCCGCCGCAGCGTGTACATCAGCTGCGCGTCCGTCTGAATCGGCTCACCGATACGTCGTACGACCACGGTCTTGCCGTCCAGGCCCGGGTCGAGCTCGGCCAGCGACACCATGCCCTCGTCCAGGAACGGGTCGGCGCCGTCCTTCTCGCCGAGCTCCTCCAGACCCGGGATCGGATTGCCGTACGGCGACTCGGTCGGGTGGCGCAGCAGCTCGAGGACGCGCCGCTCCACCGCCTCACTCATCACGTGCTCCCAGCGACACGCCTCGGCGTGCACCTGCTCCCACTCCAGACCGATCACGTCGACGAGCAGGCACTCCGCGAGGCGGTGCTTGCGCATGACACGGGTGGCCAGCCGCCGCCCCTCCTCGGTGAGCTCCAGATGCCGGTCGCTGGCGACCGCCACCAGGCCGTCGCGCTCCATCCGCGCCACCGTCTGGCTGACCGTCGGGCCGCTCTGGTCCAGCCGCTCCGCGATCCGGGCGCGCATGGGGACCACGCCTTCCTCCTCCAGCTCGAGGATGGTGCGGAGATACATCTCCGTGGTGTCGATCAGTCCGGACATACGTGCCCCTCGATTAGCTCTGCCGGAGACTCGATGGCCCACCGGCGTGTGCGCTGGCCCTGAACTCAATTCTGACGCATACCACTGACAACCGTGCCTCGCCGTTGAAACCACGCGGTTACGCGTGCCTCTGCAGCCATACGGGCACGGGGGCCGCCCGGGGCGGATGCGACACGGCGCTCCGTCCCCGGTGTCGTACCCACAGACCGTATTGACAGGGTGCTGGTCCAGACCGCAACGTGATCCGCGACACGACGCCCACCCGACGCCGACGAGACTTCTAAGGGGCTTCGCCGATGAGCGACAGCAAGCTGGCCGGGCAGTTCTTCGACGCCGCGATCGGCCTGCTGCAGCGGGTGCGGGACGAGGACGCCGGGGACATCGAGGCCGCCGGGACCCTGATCGCCGACACCGTCGCCGACGGCGGGCGGCTTTTCGCCTTCGGCGCCGGACACTCCTCGCTCGCCGCGCAGGACATCGTCTACCGCGCGGGCGGCCTCGCCCTGATGAACCTGCTCGCCGTACCGGGAGTCGTGGGCGTCGACGTCATGCCCGCGACACTCGGCTCCGCCCTTGAGCGGGTCGACGGCCTCGCCAGTGCCGTCCTGGACTCCAGCCCGCTCCGCTCCGGCGACCTCCTCGTGATCATCTCGCTCTCCGGACGCAACGCGCTGCCCGTGGAGATGGCCATGCACGCCCGCGCGCTGGGCGTGCAGGTCATCGGCGTCACCTCGGTCGCCTACGCCACGGAGACGAAGTCCCGGCACGTCTCGGGAACGTATCTGAAGGACCACTGCGACATCGTCCTCGACTCGAAGATCGCGGTCGGCGACGCGGAACTCACCATGGACGCGATCGAGGCCCCCTTCGCCCCCGCCTCCACGGTCGTCACCACGGCCCTCCTCCAGGCCGTCATGGCCACGGCCGCGGGCACCCTGGCCGACCGGGGCATCGAGCCCCCGCTCCTGCGCTCGGGCAACGTCGACGGCGGCCACGACTGGAACGGCCGCGTCATGACGGAGTACGGGGACCGGATCTTCTACCGGCGCTGAGCACGCCCTCGAATGGCCCCTACGGACGGTTCAGCAGACCGTCCAGGTCCAGTGCCATCGCGATCCGTACGGCCACGTCCTCCGCGTACGTCGCGTCCGCGCGCTCGAACTGGCTGCGTCCGGGCCCCCGCAGGAACGTCACGACGCCCAGCGTGCGCCCTCGGCTGCGCAGCACGGCGCACAGGGCGTGCACCGAGTCCGGCGGCCACTGGCGTGCGACGGCCCACTCGCGTGCCTGCTCGGAGCCGGCGGCTCCCGCGCTGGCCCGTACGGATCCGGCGCGCTCCACGCACTGCAGCGCGGGATGCCCGTCCCCGTAGCGCACGGGCAGCCCCGCCTTTCCGGTGAGCAGGCTCGGTCCCGGCGCCCCCGAGGGCGTGGCGGCGGCCCGTACGAGCCGTACGGGCCCCTCGCCGTCCCGCACCGGACCTCCGGCCACGCGGTCGATCAGCGCGTGGTCGGCGAAACCGGCGAGCGAGAAGTCGAGGTGGACGGTGGCGGCCTCGCCCGGGTCCTCGCACTCGGCCGCAGCGCGCGCCGCCCGGTGCAACTGGTTCGCCCGGAAACGCAGCAGTGCCGCCTCCTGCTCGGTCTGCTTGGCCTCCGTCACGTCCTGGAAGAGCCACCCGACACCGAGGGGCACGGGTTCCTCGGCGAGCGGGGAGGCCAGGCGCAGGAAGCCGCTGCGCCAGCACCGCCGGTTCTCACCCTCCGGCGTCCGCACGCCCACCCACATCTCGGCCGGCGCGGGCGGCGCGCCCTCGGCCAGCACATGCGTGAGCGCGCCCTCCAGCTCCTCGACGCCCTGGGACAGCAACTCGCCGAGGGGCCGGCCGAGCACGGACGTACGCCCGGTGCCCAGCGCCTGAGCCGCGTGCGCGTTGACGACGGCGGGCCGTAGATCGGCGTCCACCAGTACGACACCCCAGCTGGCGTCCTCGAACAGCGCCTCGCTCAGCGCGATGGACCGCTCCAGATCGATCTGCGCGTGCACCTCGCTGAAGGCGCAGTACACCCCGGCGGGCTTGCCGTCCGGACCGCGTACGGCGGCGGACTGGGTGCGTACGAGCACGCGCCCGCCGTCCTTGGTCAGCAGGGCGAACTCGTGCACCTGCCGTCCGGGCGCCTGCATGGCTGACAGCAGCCGCCCCTGGACCTCCTCGGCGTCCGCGGTCCGCACGGCCCACCCGGCGAACCCGCGCCGCCCCACGGCCTCGGCCGCGGTCCAGCCGAGAATGCGCTCGGCCTCCCGATTCCAATGGGTCACGACCCCATCGGCGTCGAAGGCACACAGCGCCGCGTCCATTCCGTCCAACAGCGCGGCAAGCAGATCGGAACCATCCGGCTCGGGCTCATCCGGCCCCAGCTCATCGGTGGTCCCACTACGCCGGGAAGCACTCACCTGGACCCCCTGCAGGCTGCGTCCGCACGTACGGCGCGACAGTTCGCTCACTCGCCATCATTCAACTCGAACGTGACCCAGCCCACACCATCTTCCCCAAAGATTGGACGAAATCGTTGTACGCCGGATTCCCGTCCCGCCCGTCCCGCCCGTCCCGCCCGCCCGCCCGCCCGCCCGCCCCGGACGGAACTCATGCCGTCAACATCTCGAAAAACCGGTTGAAGGACGGAGAGCCGGTTCCTAAAGTGGCTGTTACTTCGGAAAGGAGGTGGTTCGGCAGATGTATGCAAACCGGACGGAAGAGGTGACTGCGGGCTAGTCGTCCGCCGTCAGACTCGGTTCGGCGCCGGACCAGCGCGTGTGTTGTGCGCGCAGCCGGCCTAATCCAACGCAGTCACCCGACCCGCGAGCTCGCCGGTGCGTCCGGCCGGCTTCTCCGCCGTCAGGCGGAGGGACCTGAGCTCGCGGGTCGCCGCGTTTCCGGAGTGGCGGCGGGTGAGGTGGGCCACACCTGGATCAGCTGCCCCGCAGTACTCTTGGGCCATGCTTCCGATGCTCGTTCGACGCCGCCACGTGGACTTCGTGCGCGTCACGAGCATGGGCTGTCGGCGCTCTGCCTGACCCAGCCCCCTCTGCGCACAGCCTCCTTTCTTCCACTTGGCACCCGTGGCCCCCGCCCCATCCCTGGCGGCTGCCCGGGCACCCGTACACCCTGCGGACGCACCCCATGACGACGAACACGTCTTCTCAGTACCAGCAGCTTCCGATCATTGATCTCTCCGCCGCCGATCGCGGACCGCAGGCGCGTGCGCTGCTGCACGCGCAGTTGCACAGTGCCGCCCATGACGTGGGGTTCTTCCAGCTCGTCGGGCACGGGGTGACTGAGGAGGAGACGGGTGCGCTGCTTCGTGCCATGCACCGGTTCTTCGCGCTTCCCGAGGCCGACCGGCTCGCGATCGACAACGTGAACTCGCCGCACTTCAGGGGGTACACACGTACGGGAGACGAGCGGACGGGCGGCAGCCGGGACTGGCGGGATCAGCTGGACATAGGCGCTGAGCGGGCTGCGCGGACACCGGGGGCGGGTGAGCCGGCGTACTGGTGGCTGGAGGGGCCCAATCAGTGGCCGGTTGCCCTGCCGGAGCTGCGAAAGGCCGCGTTGACCTGGATCGAGCGGCTCAGTTCCGTCGCCGCGCGGCTGCTGCACGAGCTGCTGGCCGCCATCGGGGCGCCCGCCGGCTTCTACGAGCCGATCTTCGGGGACCGGGCGCATCCGCATCTGAAGCTGGTGCGGTATCCGGGCAGCGCGGGTGACGGCGCCGACCAGGGCGTCGGCGCGCACAAGGACTACGGGTTCCTGACACTGCTGCTGCAGGACCAGGTCGGGGGGCTTCAGGTGCAGCGGGAGGACGGGCTGTTCCATGACGTTCCGCCGCTGCCGGGGGCCTTCGTCGTCAACCTGGGCGAGCTGCTCGAGGTGGCCACCAACGGGTACCTGGTTGCCACGAATCACCGGGTGGTGAGCCCGGCCGGTGCCACCGAACGGTTCTCGGTGCCGTTCTTCTACAACCCCCGGCTGGACGCCCGCGTCGCGCCGCTGCCCTTCCCGCACGCGTCCGCCGCGCCCGGGGTGACGACGGATCCAGCGAATCCGCTCTTCGCCGAGTACGGCTTCAATGAGCTGAAGGGCAAGCTGCGCGCGCACCCGCTGGTCGCCGCCCGTCATCACGCGGAGCTGCTGACGCCCGCGTGATGACCGGCGTGCGGCGGGGCGGGTCTCAGTGGGCGATGTGCGCGTAGCCCTCAATCTCCTGGGGGCTGCGCGAGCCGGGGCCCACATAGCGCGCGGAGGGGCGTACGAGGCGGCCGGTGCGCTTCTGCTCCAGGATGTGCGCCGACCACCCGGCGGTACGGGCGCAGGTGAACATCGAGGTGAACATGTGCGCCGGGACCTCGGCGAAGTCGAGGACGATGGCGGCCCAGAACTCGACGTTGGTGGCGAGGACCCGGTCCGGGCGGCGCGCGTGCAGCTCGGCGAGGGCGGCCTTCTCCAGGGCCTCGGCGATCTCGAAGCGGGGGGCGCCGAGGTCGCGGGCGGTGCGGCGGAGGACCCGCGCGCGCGGGTCCTCGGCCCGGTACACGCGGTGGCCGAAGCCCATCAGGCGTTCGCCCTTGTCGAGGGCCTGCTTGACGTAGGCCTCGGCGTCTCCGGTGCGTTCGATCTCCTCGATCATGCCGAGGACGCGAGAGGGGGCGCCGCCGTGCAGCGGGCCGGACATGGCTCCCACGGCACCGGAGAGAGCGGCGGCGACGTCCGCGCCGGTGGAGGCGATCACGCGGGCCGTGAAGGTGGAGGCGTTCATGCCGTGCTCGGCCGCCGACGTCCAGTAGGCGTCCACGGCCGCCACGTGCTTGGGGTCGGGCTCGCCGCGCCAGCGGATCATGAACCGTTCGACGACGGAGTGCGCCTTGTCGATCTCACTCTGCGGAACCATGGGCAGGCCCTGGCCGCGGGCGGACTGGGCGACGTAGGAGAGGGCCATGACGGCGGCGCGGGCGAGGTCCTGGCGGGCCCGCTTCTCGTCGATGTCGAGGAGGGGTTTGAGGCCCCAGACGGGTGCGAGCATGGCGAGCGCGGACTGGACGTCGACGCGGATGTCGCCGGAGTGCACGGGGATCGGGAACGGCTCGGCGGGCGGCAGGCCGGGGTTGAAGGCGCCGTCGACGAGGAGTCCCCAGACGTTTCCGAAGGAGACGTGGCCGACCAGGTCCTCGATGTCGACGCCCCGGTACCGGAGTGCGCCGCCCTCCTTGTCCGGTTCGGCGATCTCCGTCTCGAACGCGATGACTCCTTCGAGTCCGGGTACGAAGTCGGACATCAGGCGGCTCCTCGTGATGTGTGCGACAGATGGTGTTGTGGGGGTGTACATGACGTACGGGGTGTACGCGTGTTCGTGACCATGTGTCAGGCAGGGGTGACGGTCGATGGTCGTTCGTCCGCCGGTCCGGTTCCGCGGCCGTTGTCGAAGACTCTCTGAAGACTCCGAAGCGAAAAGCTCTCCGAAGCTCGTCGAAGAGCCCTCGCCGACTCGCGGTCCGAAGCGGTCACCCCGGTGATGCCCCGTGCGGTCGGTAGTCATCCCCACCGGAACGGCAGCAGCACGATATCTCTGAGTGCCACGCTTGGGGAGGGGACGCGGCACTCAGTGCCATGCAGTGATGAAGCACACTCCCCGCCGGATGCGGGCGTGGATACGGCAAGATGACCGCGTGAACGATCGTTTCCCGGACGAATCCGCCGCCGAGCCCCTCATCCAGCACGCGGCCGCGGCCGCCGAGGCCGCCCACGAGGAACTGGCCGCCGACCCCGCCGCGATGCGGGCGCACTATCGTGCCGAGGGCCTCGGTGAGAACGATCTCGCCGCGCACCCCATGGAGCAGTTCTCCCGCTGGTTCAAGCAGGCCGCGCAGGCAGCGGTGCACGGCTTCGTGCACGAGCCGAACGCGATGGTCGTCTCCACGGCGGACGCCGAGGGCCGGCCCAGCTCCCGCACGGTGCTGCTCAAGCAGTACGACGAGCAGGGCTTCGTCTTCTACACCAACTACGACTCCCGCAAGTCCCGCGAGCTGGCCGAGAACCCGTACATCTCGCTGCTCTTTCCGTGGCATCCGATGGCCCGGCAGGTCATCGTCACCGGGACGGCGCGGCGCACCGGCCGCGACGAGACGGCCGCCTACTTCCGCACCCGCCCGCACGGCTCCCAGCTCGGCGCCTGGGCCAGCGCGCAGTCCTCGGTCATCTTCTCCCGCGCGGAACTGGACGCCTCCTACGCGGAGTTGAGCGCCCGTTATCCGGAGGGCGGGCAGGTTCCGGTGCCGCCGAACTGGGGCGGTTTCCGTATCGCCCCGCGGACGGTCGAGTTCTGGCAGGGCCGCGAGAACCGGCTCCACGACCGGCTCCGGTACGTGGCCGAGCCCGACGGCAGCTGGAGGGTGGAGCGGCTCAGCCCCTGAGAGCGGCTCAGCCCCTGAGCCGGCCCGGCCCGGTCAGAGCTTGCCCCGGACGAATGCCGTGCGGTGCCCGCCGAGGACGCGGGATATCTCGGCGCGGAACTCGGGGGTGAACTCCGGCCAGTTCCAGAACTCCCGCCCGAGGTGCCCGAACGCGAAGTAGTCGTCGGCCCAGATCCAGTCGGTGAGGGGGACGGGCTGCGCGCAGGCGGGGCAGTCGGCGGTGGCGGCGCCGGTCTCGTGCCAGGTGTCCATGGCGGCGGCGAATCGGGGCCATGCGTCGTCGTCCCCCGCCGTGAGACCGGGCGCGTCCGCAGTGTCCTGGCCCTCATCCGCCGCCGTGTCACCCGGCGCGTCCGCCGTGTCCTGGCCCTCGTCCACCGCCGTGTCACCCGGCGCGTCCGCCGTGTCCTGGCCCTCGTCCACCGCCGTGTCACCCGGCGCGTCCGCGGTGTCCTGGCCCGCCTCGTCCCACTCGTACGCACCCTCGCCCAGCGGTGTCGTGGTCTCGCAGAGTGGGCACGTGACCGACTCCGGTCCGCCCTGGCCGCCGTCGAAGATCCCGCGCTCGGTGTGCACGGCCAGTCCGTCCCAGGGGTCCTGGTCCGCGTCTGCGGCCGCCACCGCCCGCTGCCAGTTCGGCCCGGGCTCATGGCCGAGCGGCGCTCCGAGGACGCAGTCGGTGCGCTCGGCCAGCACGATGCCCTCGGTCACCAGCCACTCGACCACGCGCGCCCCGAGCTGCGGCGCCTCGTCGGCCTTGGCATCCAGGTCGATGATGGTCTGGAAGTGGTCCCCCATCGCGCTGCTCCCCCCGTGTTCATCCGCTGTCCGTCAGCCGTCTGTCAGCGGATTCCCACACTACGACCGACCACTGACAACGCCCTCAGCCCAGCGCCTCCTCCAGCAGCACGCCCCACTGCGCCACCACCCTCTCCCGCCGCACCCCGTCATCGGTGAGCAGGTTGGCCAGGCCCAGTCCCCGTGCCATGTCGAGGAGACCCTGCACGGTCTCCCGTACCCCGGGCCGGGACTCGTCCGCGCCCAGCAGGTCGACGGCGATGCGATGGGTCTCGCGGCCGACGCGGGCCTCGAGTTCGGTGACGCGGGGCCGCAGGTGTGCCTCGTTGGAGGCGGCGACCCAGAGGTGGAGGGCGGCGCGGAAGAGGGGGCCGGTGTAGAGGTCGACGAGGGCGGCGACGACGACACGGCGATCGGCGGGGCCGTCGGGGAAGAGGGCGCGCAGGGCGGTCGAGCGTTCCTCGGCGACGTACTCGACGGCGGCGGTGAACAGGTCCTCGCGGGTGGGGAAGTGGTGCTGCGCGGCGCCCCGGGAGACACCGGCGCGTTCGGCGACGACGGAGACCGTTGAGCCCGCCCAGCCGTGTTCGGCGAGACAGGCCACGGCGGCTGCCAGGAGCCGCTGCCGGGTGGCCCGGCTGCGGTCCTGTTTGGGGACGTGCGGAAGACGCGCGGCGTGTTCCGTCGTGCTCACACCACCCATGGGGGATCCCATCGTTCGAGGAAGGCCGTCATCCCCTCGCGGGCCTGTGCGGAGGAGAACAGTCGGGCCGAGAGGGCGGTCAGGTCGGCCGCGTCCCGGTCGAAGGCCTCCAGCACCTTAGCCGTGAGCAGCTCCTTCGTCGCGGCGAGGCCTTGAGGGGAGGCCCGGCGCAGGCCGTCGAGGACGGGTGCGAGTACGTCGTCGACGTCGTCGCCGGTGGCCGTCAGGAGTCCGGTGCGGACGGCCTCGGCGGCGTCGAAGCGTTCGCCGGTGAGGTAGTAACGGGCGAGCGCGCGGGGGTCGGTACGGGGTAGCAGGGGGAGGGAGATCACGGCGGGGGCGACGCCGATGCGTACCTCCGTGAAGGCGAAGCTCGCTGCGCCGCCGGCCACCGCGATGTCGCAGGCCCCGAGCAGGCCGAGTCCGCCCGCCCGCACATGGCCGGTCACCCGGGCCACCACGGGTTTGGGCAGCTCGACGATCTGCCGCAGCAGCGCGACGAGGGCGTCCGGACGCGGCGGCTCGCGCAGGTCGGCGCCCGCGCAGAACGTGTTCCCGGTGTGGGTGAGGACGATCGCGCGTACGTCGCTGTCCTTGCCGCATCGGGTGAGCGCGTCCGCGAGTTCGCCGACCAGCGTGGCGGACAGGGCGTTGCGGTTGTCCGGCGAGTCGAGGGTGAGAGTGGTGACGGCGCGCTCGTCGGCCACCCGCACAACGCTCACGCGAGGCCTCGCAGTTCCCGGCGCAGGATCTTGCCCGAGGCGGCCCTGGGGATCGTCTGGATGAAGCTGACTTGGCGGACCCTCTTGTAGGGGGCGACGCGTTCGGCGACGTGCATCATGACCTCTCCTTCGGAGAGGTCGGTGGCGGACGGCTGGCGGACCACGAAGGCATGCGGGACTTCGTTGTTGTCGTCGTTGTAGACGCCGATGACGGCGGCGTCGGCGATACCGGGATGGGTGAGCAGGAGCGCTTCGAGTTCGGCGGGGGCGACCTGGAAGCCCTTGTACTTGATGAGTTCCTTGACGCGGTCGACGATGAACAGCCAGCCGTCGGAGTCCACGTAACCGACGTCTCCGGTGTGCAGCCAGCCGGCGGGGTCGATCATCGCGGCGGTGTCGTCGGGGCGGCCGAGGTAGCCCTTCATGACCTGCGGGCCCCGGATGACGATCTCGCCGGCCTCACCGATGCCCAGGTCCTTGTCGGGGTCGTCGAGGGAGACGACACGCATCTCGGTGCCGGCGATGAGCCTGCCGACCGTACCGGGGGGTGCTTCCGGGGTGTCCAGGGGCACCAGGTGGGTGCAGGGGGAGAGTTCGGTCATGCCGTAGCCCTGGCCGATGGGCGGCAGTCCGAGCCGCCGCGAGCAGGCCTGCGCCAGTTGGGCGTCCAAGGGGGCGGCGGAGGAAATGACGTGCTTCAGGGACGACAGGTCGTACTGGGCGACCGCCGGGTGTTTGGCGAGGGCGAGGACGATCGGCGGCGCCACGAACAGCACGTTGATGCGGTGCTTCTCGATGGCGGCGAGGAATGTCTCCAGGTCGAAGCGGGGCAGCACGACGACGGTGGCTCCCTGCCGCAGCGGGGCGTTCATCAGGGCCGTCAGCCCGTAGATGTGGAAGAACGGCAGTACGGCGAGGACACGGTCGCCGGCGCCCAGCGGCATGGACGGCGCGAGCTGAGCCAGGTTGGTGGCTATGGACCGGTGGGTCAGCATCACGCCCTTGGGGACGCCGGTCGTGCCCGAGGAGTACGGGAGGGCGGCGATGTCTGCCACGGGGTCGATGGCGATCCGCGGTTCGGGCGCGGTGCTGGCGAGCAGGTCGATCAGCGAGCGGTGGCCGGGGGCCTCGTCGCAGACGAAGATCTCCCGTACGCCGCCGACGAGTTCGGCGGCGGCGCGGGCGGTGTCCAGGAGGGGCGACACGGTGACGATCCAGCGGGCCGCGCTGTCCCGCAGCTGTTTGGCGAACTCCTGCGGTGTGGCCAGCGGATGGACGGTCGTGACCGACGCCCCCGCGCGCGTGGCGGCGTAGAAGGCCGTCGGGAAGGCGATGGTGTTCGGGCTGTGCAGGGCCAGTACGTCGCCCTTGCGGACGCCCGCGTCGGCGAACGCGGCGGCCAGCCGGCGGTGGAAGAAGTCCAGTTGGCCGTAGGTGAGCGTGGTCCCGTCGACGCCGTCGACGAGCGCGGGTGTCTCGCCGCGCTCGGCGGCACGCCCGAGGACGGCGTCGTGGATGGGTTCCTCGACGGCCGGGACATCTGCGTACGCGCTGCGGAACACGGTTCCTCCTGGAGCGGCTCGCCAAGGTCGCTCAGTACGACTTGGGCAGACCGAGAGTCTGGTGGGAGACGTAGTTGAGAATCATCTCCCTGCTGACCGGTGCGATACGAGACACACGCGAGGCCGTAATCAGTGAGGCGAGGCCGAACTCGCGGGTGAGGCCGTTGCCGCCGAGGGTGTGAACGGCCTGGTCGACGGCCTTCACGCAGGCTTCGGCGGCCGCGTACTTGGCCATGTTGGCGGCCTCCCCGGCCGCCATGTCGTCTCCGGAGTCGTACAGGAAGGCGGCCTTCTGCATCATCAGGCGGGCGAGTTCGAGCTCGATGTGGGACTGGGCCAGGGGGTGCGCGACGGCCTGGTGGGCGCCGATGGGCTCCTTCCAGACGGTGCGTTCACGGGCGTACTCGACGGCCCTGGAGAGCGCGTAGCGGCCCATGCCGATCGCGAACGCGGCGGTCATGACGCGCTCGGGGTTGAGCCCGGCGAACAGTTGCAGCAGTCCCGCGTCCTCGTCGCCGACGAGCGCGTCGGCGGGCAGCCGGACGTCGTCGAGGGTCAGCTCGAACTGCTTCTCCGCGCCGTGGAGTTCCATGTCGATGCGGCGCCGCTCGAAGCCGTCGGCATCGCGCGGGACGATGAACAGGCAGGGCTTAAGGCGGCCGGTCCTCGCGTCCTGCGTGCGGCCCACGATGAGCGTCGCGTCGGCGATGTCGACACCGGAGATGAACACCTTGCGGCCGGTGAGGACCCAGTCGACGCCGTCCCGGCGGGCGGTGGTGGTGATCCGGTGCGAGTTGGAGCCCGCGTCGGGTTCGGTGATGCCGAAGGCCATGGTGCGGGTGCCGTCGGCGAGTCCGGGCAGCCACTGCCGCTTCTGCGCCTCGGTACCGAAGCGGGCGATGACGGTGCCGCAGATCGCGGGCGATACGACCAGCATCAGCAGCGGACAGCCTGCCGCGCCCAACTCCTCCAGGACGATGGAGAGTTCGGCTATGCCGCCACCTCCGCCGCCGTATGCCTCCGGCAGGTTGACGCCGAGGTAGCCGAGCTTGGCCGCCTCCGCCCACAGCTCGTCGGGGTGACCTCCCTCGGCGACGACCCGGGTGAGGTAGTCGCGGCCGTAGCGCTTGCCGAGGGCGGCCACGGCCGCCCGGATGGCCTTGTGCTCTTCGCTCTCGATTACGGGGCTCATGGGGTCTCCTGGAGAGTGCGGCTTCCATATGGCTTGTCGCGCAGTTCCCCGCACCCCTTACGGGGCGCTCTCCTTACCGGCGTGTTGTACGACTGCCAGCAGAGCGCCCACCTCGACCTGTTGGCCAGGGGACGCGTGAAGGGCACTCACGGTGCCTGAGACGGGCGCGGAGATCTTGTGTTCCATCTTCATCGCCTCCAGCCACAGCAGGGGCTCTCCGGCCCGTACGGCGGTTCCCGCGGCCAGTCCCTCGGCGATCCGGACGACCGTGCCGGGCATGGGAGCCAGCAGGGAGCCGGGAGCCCGCTGGGCGGCGGGGTCGGGGAAGCGGGGCAGGGCGGTGAGGGCGGTGGCGTTCACGAACACCTGGTCGCCGTGGCGCGCGACCTCGAAGTTGCGTCGCATGCCGCCCACTTCGAGGACGACGTGATCGGCGTCGGCGCGCACCACACGCACGCCTTCTGCCGTCAGGCCCTCGCGGGTGTGGTGGTAGCGGACCTCGTGCTCGGTGCCGTGCACCAGATAGCGCTTGGTCTGCGGCTGCGAGGTGAGGTTGCGCCAGCCGCCGAACCGGGAGCGTCCCTGCGCGTCGGCGAGGGCGGCGGCCAAGGGTACGTACGGGTCCGGGGCGGGCTCGGTCAGCCCGGCCAGGTGGCGGTCGTAGAAGCCGGTGTCCATGCGGGCGTCGGTGAACTCCCGGTGCCGCAGGGACCGTACGAGAAGGTCCCGGTTGGTGACCGGGCCGTGGATGGTCGCCCGCTCCAGGGCGCCGGCGAGTTTCCGCAGGGCCTGCGCGCGCGTGGGGGCGTGGGCGACGGCCTTGGCGAGCATCGGGTCGTAATGGATGCCGATGGTGTCGCCGTCGGTGTGGCCGGTGTCCAGGCGGACGCCGTCCGGGACGGTGAGGCGGTGCAGGGTGCCGGTCTGCGGGGCCCACGCGCGCGCGGGGTCCTCCGCGTACAGGCGGGCCTCGATGGCGTGCCCGCGCGCGCGTGGAGGTTCGTTTTCGAGCGCCGCGCCCTCGGCGACCTGGATCTGCAGCGCCACGAGGTCGATGCCGAAGACCGCCTCCGTGACGGGGTGTTCGACCTGAAGGCGGGTGTTCATCTCCAGGAAGTGCGCCCTGCCGTCCGCGACGAGGAACTCGACCGTGCCCGCGCCCACGTAGTCGACGGCACGTGCGGCGCGTACGGCCAGCTCGTGGAGCTCTTGCGTGAGCCCGTGCGTGAGCCCGGGCGCCGGCGCCTCCTCGATGACCTTCTGGTGGCGCCGCTGGAGGGAACAGTCGCGCGTGCCGAGCGCCCACACGGTGCCGTGTGTGTCCGCGAGGATCTGCACCTCGACGTGCCGGCCGCCCTCCACGTAGGGCTCGACGAAGACCTCCCCGTCGCCGAAGGCGCTCGCCGCCTCCGCGCGTGCTCCCGTCAGCGCGTCCTCCAGCTCGTCGAGCCGGCGCACGACCCGCATTCCGCGCCCCCCGCCACCCGCCGCCGCCTTCACCAGGACCGGCAGGTCGGCCTCCGCGACCTCGTGCAGGGGCTCGACGCCCATCAGTTCCTTGGCGCGCGTCTTGGAGGCCATCGCCTCGATCGCCTCGGGCGGCGGCCCGATCCAGACGAGGCCCGCGTCGCGGACGGCCCGCGCGAAGTCGGCGTTCTCGGAGAGGAACCCGTACCCGGGGTGCACGGCGTCCGCGCCCGCGTTCAGGGCCGCCTTCACGATCAGATCGCCGCGCAGATACGTCTCCGCCGACGCCGCGCCCGGCAGCCGTACCGCCGCGTCGGCCACGCGCGCGTGGAGGGCGTTTTCGTCGGCGTCGGAGTGCACGGCGACCGTCCGGATCCCCAACTCACCGCACGTACGGAAGATCCGGCAGGCGATCTCGCCCCGGTTGGCGACCAGCAGACTCGAAATGCTCGACATCAAGGGATCCCTCACATCCGGAAGACGCCGAAGCCACCGCGCGCGCCCTCGTAGGGCGCCGTGTGGATGGCGGACAGGCACAGGCCGAGGACGGTGCGGGTGTCGCGGGGATCGATGACCCCGTCGTCGTACAGCCGCCCGGACAGGAACATCGGCAGCGACTCGGACTCGATCTGCTGCTCCACCATGGCGCGAAGCGCCGCATCCGCGTCCTCGTCGTAGGGCTGCCCCTTCGCGGCGGCCGACTGCCGGGCGACGATCGAGAGGACGCCGGCGAGCTGCTGGGGGCCCATGACGGCCGACTTGGCGCTGGGCCAGGCGAACAGGAAGCGCGGGTCGTAGGCGCGCCCGCACATGCCGTAGTGACCGGCTCCGTAGGAGGCGCCCATGAGCACCGAGAGATGCGGGACCCGTGAGTTGCTCACCGCGTTGATCATCATGGCGCCGTGCTTGATGATGCCGCCTTGCTCATATTCCTTGCCGACCATGTAGCCGGTGGTGTTGTGCAGGAAGAGCAGCGGGATGTCGCGTTGGTTGGCGAGCTGGATGAACTGGGCGGCCTTCTGGGACTCTGCGCTGAAGAGCACGCCCTGGGCGTTGGCGAGGATGCCGACGGGATAGCCGTGCAGTGCCGCCCAGCCGGTCGTCAGGCTCGTCCCGTAGAGGGGCTTGAACTCGTCGAAGTCCGAGGCGTCGACGATGCGGGCGATGACCTCGCGCGGGTCGAAGGGATGCCTGAGGTCGCCCGGGACGATCCCCAGGAGTTCGTCCTCGTCGTGCTTGGGAGGGATCGCCGGGCCCGGATCCCCGTACGCCTTGCGGTGGTTGAGTCGGGTGACCACGCGCCGGGCCTGCCGGAGCGCGTCCCGCTCGTCGACGGCGAAGTAGTCCGCGAGGCCCGACACGCGCGCGTGCATCTCGGCGCCGCCCAGGGACTCGTCGTCGCTCTCCTCGCCGGTGGCCATCTTCACCAGCGGCGGCCCGCCCAGGAAGACCTTGGCCCGCTCCTTGACCATGATCACGTGGTCGGACATGCCGGGGATGTACGCGCCTCCGGCGGTGGAGTTCCCGAAGACGACGGCGACCGTCGGGATGCCGGCCGCCGACAACCTGGTGAGGTCGCGGAAAATCGCTCCCCCGGGGATGAAGATTTCCTTCTGGGAGGGCAGATCGGCGCCGCCCGACTCGACGAGGCTGATGCAGGGCAGCCGGTTGGCGAGGGCGATGTCATTGGCCCGCAGCGCCTTTTTCAGGCTCCAGGGGTTGCTGGCGCCGCCGCGCACGGTCGGGTCGTTCGCCGTGATCAGGCACTCCACGCCCTCGACGACACCGATGCCGGTGACAAGCGAGGCGCCGACGGCGTAGTCGCTGCCCCAGGCGGCGAGCGGCGACAGCTCCAGGAAGGGCGTGTCCGGGTCGAGCAGCAGCTCGACCCGCTCCCGGGCGAGCAGCTTGCCGCGCTTTCGGTGCCGGGCGAGGTACTTCTCGCCGCCGCCCGCGAGCGCCTTGGCGTGCTCGGCGTCCAGTTCGGCGAGCTTGCCGAGCATGGCCTCGCGGTGGGCGGCGTACTCGGGGCTCTTCGTGTCGAGCGCGGAGGAGAGGACGGTCACAGGAGGGCCTCCGGAATGTCCAGGTGGCGGGAGCGGAGCCATTCGCCGAGCGCCTTGGCCTGCGGGTCGAAACGGTGCTGGGCGGCGACGCCCTCGCCGAGGATTCCCTCGACGACGAAGTTGAGGGCGCGGAGGTTGGGCAGTAGGTGGCGTACGACGGTCAAGCCGGCGGTTTCCGGGAGAAGTCCCCGGAACCGGTCCACGGTCAGGGTGTGCGCGAGCCACCGCCAGCCGTCGTCCCTGCGGGCCCAGACACCGACGTTCGCGTTCCCGCCCTTGTCGCCGCTGCGGGCACCGGCGACGAGGCCGAGGGGGGCGCGGCGGGTCGGTCCCGGCGGCGACGGCTCCGGCGGTGACGGTTCTTCCACCGGCTCCAGTACGCGAGTGTCGTGGGCCGGAGCCACCGGAAGCCGTCGCCCGTCGTGGAGAACGGCCATATGGTCCACGGCGCCATGGGGGACGTACACATCCTCGAAGACTCCATAAGGCGCGCCCGTCCCAGGTGGCGCCATCACATGGAATCCGGGGTAGCTCGCGAGCGCCAGCTCTACGGCGGCTCCACTCAGCGCGCGGCCCACCGCGCCCTGGTCCGGGTCCCGTACGACGAGGCGGAGCAGCGCGCTCGCGGTCTCCTCGGTGGGGGCGTCGGGGTGGTCGGTGCGGGTCAGGTCCCAGCGGACGTCGGCCGGGCGGGACTTGGCGGCGTCGAGCGCGGCCTCCATCTGGGCGCGTACGAGGTCGGCCTTGCGCTCGATGTCGAGCCCCGTCAGGACGAACACCACTTCGTTGCGGAAGCCGCCGAGCCGGTTGCGCCCGACCTTGAGGGTGGGCGGCGGGGCCTCGCCGCGCACCCCCTCGATGCGGACGCGGTCCGGGCCGTCCTGGGTGAGCCGGACGCTGTCCAGCCGGGCGGTGACGTCCGGGCCCGCATACCGGGCGCCCTGCGTCTCGTACAGGAGTTGCTCGGTGACCGTGCCGACGTCGACGAGGCCGCCGGTGCCGTCGTGCTTGGTGATGACGCTCGTGCCGTCCTCGTGGAGTTCGGCGAGCGGGAAGCCGGGGTGGCGCAGCCGTGCCGGGTCGTGGTCGGCGAAGAAGGCGTAGTTGCCGCCGGTGGCCTGGGTGCCGCACTCCAGAACGTGCCCGGCGACGACGGCGCCCGCGAGCCGGTCGTAGTCGTGCGGCCCCCAGCCGAAGTGGGCGGCGGCGGGGCCGGTGACCAGCGCGGCGTCGGTGACGCGCCCGGTGACGACGATGTCCGCGCCCTCGCGCAGACACGCGGCGATACCGGCGCCGCCGAGGTAGGCGTGCGCGGCGAGGCTCCGCGGGTACCGCGCGGTGAGGTCGTCGCCCTCGACGTGCGCGACGCGCGCCGGGACGCCGAGGCGGTCGGCCAGCTCCCGTACGGCTTCGGCGAGTCCGGCGGGGTTGAGGCCGCCCGCGTTGGCGACGACGCGTACGCCGCGCTCGTGCGCGAGGCCGAGGCACTCCTCCAGTTGGCCCAGGAAGGTCTTGGCGTACCCGCGCCTCGGGTCCTTCAGCCGGTCCCGGCCCAGGATGAGCATCGTCAACTCGGCGAGATAGTCGCCGGTGACGACGTCCAGCGGGCCGCCGGTGAGCATCTCGCGCAGGGCGTCGAAGCGGTCGCCGTAGAAACCGGAGGCGTTGCCGATGCGGAGCGGTCGCGCGGCGCTCACCTCACCTCCCCCTTCGGCGCCCGCCCGCTGCCGGGAGGCCCCGCGAAGGCCTGGGCGATGTCCAGCCACCGGTCGGCGTCGGGGCCCTCGGCCCGTACGGCGAGGTCGGCGCGGTGCGCCCGCTGGGTGACCAACAGGCAGAAGTCGAGGGCGGGGCCGGTGACGCGCTGGGCGGCGCCTTCCGGGCCGTACGTCCACAACTCGCCCGAGGGGGCGATGAGTTCCACCCGGAACTCCTCGCCGGGCGCGGTGAGCCCCCGTACCCCGAATGCGAAGTCCCGGGCCCGCACCCCGATGCGCACCACATGCTTGAGCCGGTCCGTGGGTGCGCGCACCATATGCAACGCGTCGGCCACGTCCTGGCCATGGGCCCAGGTCTCCATAAGACGGCCGGTGGCCATAGAGGCGGCCGACATGGGCGGCCCATACCAGGGAAACCGCGTTCTTGGGGGTGCCGCGCGCAGGGCCTCCTCCAGCGCGGTGCGCCCCGCCCGCCACTCGGCGAGCAGCCGGGCGGGCGGCAGCGCGGCCCCCTCCTCGGCGCCCTCGTCCACGAAACCGTCGGGCGACGCGAGCGCCTTCTCGACCTCCTTCGCGAAGGCCTCGGCGTCGGTGACGGCGAGCAGCGCGGAGCGGTCGGTCCAGGCGAGATGCGCGATCTGGTGGGCGACGGTCCACCCCGGGGCGGGCGTACCGAGGGCCCACCGCTCCTCCCCCAACTCCCCCACCAGCCGGTCGAGTTCCTCGCTCTCCCGGTGCAGATCGTCGATCACGGAGCTCACGGAGATCCCAGCCGACGCGTCGGACACGATGCGCTCCCCTCGGGGCCACGACGTTGTGTGTCCCGGAGCATGGCAGCGACGGGGTAAACAAGCAAGCGTGCTTGCATTAATTGGCTTGGATGGAGGGTGGGATACGCCCGTAGGGATACGCCCGTGGGCTACAACACGGGCAACGCACCGCCGGTGACACTGCGCCGACGGACATCGCGCTGGAGCCACGCGGTGAGGCTCCACGCATCGGACTACACGGGCCGGCTCCGCCAGGGCATTCGCGGGCGGCCCTCCCGGTAGGGCTTCACGAACCGGAGTCCGCGAGCCGGACCTGGCGCAACGCACACCGCGAGCCGGAGCTCGCCGACAGGACTGCATAAGGCAAGCCCTCCCGGGCAGGGCTTCGCGAGCCGGACCTCGCGCGACGCACACCGCGTACCGGCCCTCGCGGACGCACACCGCGAGCCGCGGCTCGCCGACAGGACTGCACGACGCAAGCCCTCGCCGGCAGGGATTGGCAAGCCGGACCTCGCGGGCGCACACCGCGAACCGGACCCCGGCGCGACGCACACCGCGTGCCGGACCTCGCCGGCAGAACTGCACAAGGCAAGCCTCGCGGGCAGGGCTTCGCGAGCCGGGGCTGGGGGGCCGGGCTCACGTCCGGTGGGTTGAGTCGGGGTGGCTCAGCCGGCTACGCGGTCGGCTCCTCCAGGCCCCTGGCCTTGCCGCGGCCCACCTGGGTCCGTACCGCGCCCATGCTCGCGGCGATGACCAGGGCGATGGCCACGGCCTCGGTGGCGGAGAGGGACTGGTTCAGGACGAGGAAGCCCGCGGTGGCGGCGACGGCCGGTTCGAGGCTCATGAGGATGGCGAAGGTGGAGGCGGGCAGGCGGCGCAGGGCGAGCAGTTCGAGGGTGTAGGGGAGGACGGAGGAGAGGACGGCCACCGCGGCGCCCAGCGCGACCGTGGTGGGAACCAGGAGTTTCGAACCGGACTCGATGATCCCCAGGGGCAGGAACGCCACCGCCGCGACCACCATCGCGAGGGCGAGGCCGTCGGCCTGGGGGAAGCGTCGGCCCGTACGAGCGCTGAAGATGATGTACGCCGCCCACATGGCACCTGCCCCCAGGGCAAACGCGACACCGATGGGGTCGAGGCTGCTGAAGCCTCCGCCGCCGAGCAGGAAGACGCCGCCGAGGGCGAGGCCCGCCCACACGAGGTTCACTGCGCGGCGGGAGGCGAACACGGAGAGGGCGAGCGGGCCGAGCACCTCGAGGGTGACGGCTGTGCCCAGCGGGATCCGGGCGACCGCCTGGTAGAAGAGCCCGTTCATCGCGGCCATCGTGATGCCGAAGACCACGACGGTTCCCCAGTCGGCGCGCGAGTGCCCCCGCAGCTTGGGCCGGCAGACCGCGAGCAGCACGATCGCGGCCACCAGCAGCCGCAGCGTCACGACGCCGAGGGCACCGGCCCGCGGCATCAGGCTCACCGCGAGGGCGCCGCCGAACTGCACGGAGACACCCCCGGCGAGCACCAGGCCCACGGGTCCAAGCGCGCCCCGTCTGCGCGCGCCGCCCGCCGTCGGCACGCCCACCGCGGGGGCGGGTTCCGTCGCGGGGGCGGCCGGGGCCGGGGAGGACGGGGCGGCGCTGGGCGTGTTCACGGGGCCTTCCAGGGATCGACTCGGATTCGTTCATCGTGCTGCACTCGCCAGTCCAGAGTAATGGACTCGGTCAGGCGTGTGAACCCGTTATGGAGCTGTCTGTGAGGCAGGACCGGGAGAGGGGCGTCAGGCGCCGGGCCAGGGCACCTTGTCCCGGAAGAGCGGACGGCCGTCGGAAAGGTGGTCGGGGACAGTGCCGACGATGCGCTCCTGGGGCGCGCGCGGGGTTATCCGGGGGCGCCGTCCGTCGCCGTCAGCGGCGCGCCATGTACAGGTCCAGGGCCTTGTGCAGCAGCCGGTTGAGGGGAAAGTCCCACTCACCCAGGTACTCGACCGCCTCGCCACCCGAGCCCGCCTTGAAACGCAGCAGGCCCAGGAGGTGGTTGGACTCCTCCAGCGTGTCGGTGATGCCGCGGAAGTCGTATACGCCGGCGCCCATTTCGTGGGCGTCGGTCATCATGCGCCACTGGATGGCGTTGTTGGGCTGGACCTCGCGCTTGCGGCTGGTGGAGGCGCCGTAGGAGTACCAGACGTGGGTGCCGACGGTCAGCATGGTGGCCGCGGCAAGGACGTCGCCGTCGTGGTGGGCGAGGTAGAGCCGCATACGGTCCGGGTCCTCGGCCGTGAGCGCGGTCCACATGCGCTGGAAGTAGGGCAGGGGGCGGGGGATGAAGCGGTCCCGTTCGGCCGTCTCCGCGTACAGCTCGTAGAAGGCGGGCAGGTCGTCGTAGCCGCCCCGCACCACCTTCACGCCGGCCTTGTCGGCCTTCTTGATGTTGCGCCGCCACTGTTGGTTGAGGCCGCGGTGGATCTCCTCCAGCGAGCGTCCGGCGAAGGGCACTTGGAAGACGTAGGGCGGCTGTCCGGCCGCGAAGCCCTCCTCGCCGCCCGGCTCGGTCCGCTGCCAGCCCATGCGGCGCAGTCGGTCGGCGACCTCGACGGCCCCCGGCTCGTCCGTCGTCGCCGTCACGTCGCCCAGCCGCCGCGCCGCCGGATCGGCGATCGCCGCCTTCACCGCGTCCGCGCTCCATCGGCGTGCGACCACGGGCGGCCCCATCTTCACCGAGAACGCGCCGCGCGCCTTCAGGTAGGCGAGCATCGGTTCGAGCCAGCGTTCGGCGAGGTCGGCCGCATGCCAGTCGATGACCGGTCCCTCGGGCAGATACGCGAGATACCGCTTCACCTTCGGCAGCGGGCGCAGCAGCGCCAGCCCGGCTCCGACGAGCCGACCGCCTCCGGAGGCGCCGGCCTCCGCGCCCTCGTCGAACCACCCCAGGCTCTCCGCGCGCCAGTCCGGCTTCACGTCGCCCCACGACGGCACCTGCATATGGCTGGCCGAGGGCCGCGTCCTGACGAAGGCCAGGTGCTGCTCACGGGTGATCGCCTGAAGACGGAGACTCATACGCGCTGCTCCTCGGGGTCCGTGGTCCTCGACTCGGTGGATCCGCCAGCGTACTTACGGGAGACCGTCCACCGGCCCGTCCCCCGCCGACCTCGCCACCCCGTCCGCCAGCACCTCCGCCAAATGCCGCCCCCGGCGTCCCGCCAGCTGCTCCAGCTGCGTGCGGCAGGAGAAGCCGTCCGCGAGGATGACCGTGTCGTCCGAGGCGGCTCGTACCGCTGGGAGAAGTTGCTCTTCCGCGCAGGCCACCGACACCTCGTAGTGCCCCTTCTCGAAGCCGAAGTTGCCGGCCAGGCCGCAGCAGCCGCCTGTGAGGGTGCCGGTCAGGCCCGCCGCCTCGCGCAGGCGGCGTTCGGAGGTGTCGCCGAGGACCGCGTGCTGGTGGCAGTGGGTCTGGCCGACGGCCGGGCGGTCCAGGCGGGGCGGTGTCCAGTGCGGGGCGTGCCGTTCGAGGGCCTGGGCGAACGTCAGCACCGCCGCCGCGAGACGTGCCGCGCGCGGGTCGTCGGGCAGCAGCTCCGGGAGGTCCGTGCGCAGGGCGGCGGCGCAGCTCGGTTCCAGGACGACGACCGGGATGCCGTCCATGTCGAGGTAGGGCTCCATCAGGTCCAGGGTGCGGCGCAGCACGGCGCGGGCGCGGGCGAGCTGGCCGGTCGAGACGTACGTCAGTCCGCAGCAGACGCGGTGACGACGCTGTGGAAGGAGGTGGCCCAGGCCGATGGGACCCTCGGTGACGCCGTCCCCGACCGGCCCGTACCGCATCCGCCGAGTCGGCGGCAGCAGCACCGACAGCCCGGCCGCCTCCAGGACCCGTACGGCCGCTCGCCCCACGGACGGTGAGAGGTGCTCGGTGAAGGTGTCCGGCCACAGCACGACGGTGTCCCCGCCGAACCCGGGAAACCGCTCTCCCGTCTGCCCGCGCACGAACGCCCGCGCCCGGTCCCGGAACCTCCGCGACCACCACCGGCTGAACGTCTCCCGCGCCACCCGCGGAATATCCCGCTCGGGCGCGATCCCGCCCAGCCGCTTGGCGAGGCCGGCCAAGGGCCCGATGGCGGCAAGGGAGTTGACGAGCCGCGCCGAGCGGGTCCGGGTCACAGCGGCCAGCCACACCGGCAGCCACCCCATCGCGTAGTGCGCGGCCGGGCGCCGCCGCCCCTCGTAGTGGTGGTGGAGGAACTCCGCCTTGTACGTGGCCATGTCGACGCCGACCGGGCAGTCGGACTTGCATCCCTTGCAGGACAGGCACAGGTCGAGCGCGTCGCGGACCTCCGTGGAGCGCCATCCGTCGGTCACGATCTCGCCCGCGAGCATCTCGTGCAGCAGCCGCGCCCGCCCGCGCGTGGAGTGCTCCTCCGCGCCGGTCGCCCGGAAGGACGGGCACATGACGCCCGTCGACGTCACCTCTGTCGTACGGCACTTGGCGACGCCCACACACCTGCGCACGGCCGCCGAGAAGTCCCCGCCGTCCGCCGGATATCCGAACACCACGTCCACCGGCTTCCGTGGCAGCACCGCGAACCGCAGGTTCTCGTCCAGCCGGTGCGGTCGTACGAGCATGCCCGGGTTGAGCAGGTCGTTCGGGTCCCACAGGTCCTTGGCCCGCTCGAAGAGGCCGATCATCTCCTGCCCGTACATCCTGGGCAGCAGCTCGGCCCGCGCCTGCCCGTCGCCGTGCTCGCCGGACAGGGAGCCGCCGTGCGAGACGACCACTTCCGCCAGCTCCTCCGAGAAGCGCCGGAAGCGGGCCACACCCCCGGGGCTGATCAGGTCGAAGTCGATGCGGACGTGGATGCAGCCGTCGCCGAAGTGCCCGTACGGCGTGCCGCGCAGCTGATGGGCCGCCAACAGGCTCCGGAAGTCCCGGAGATACGCCCCGAGCCGGGCCGGCGGCACCGCGCAGTCCTCCCAGCCGGGCCAGGCCTCGGTGCCGTCCGGCATCCGGGTCGCCGTACCGCTCGCGTCCTCGCGGACGCGCCACAGGGCGCGCTGCCCGGCCGGGTCGGTGACCACGACGGCGTCCGTCACGTCCGCCGCGCGCACGATCGCGTCCGCACGCGCGCGTGCCTCCGCCTCGGACGCGCCGCCCGTCTCCACGAACAGCCAGGCCCCGCCCCGCGGCAGCCCCGCGCGGGCCGGCACCAGATCCGCGGCCATCCCCTCCACCGTCAGTGGCCCGTGCGGCAGCAGCCCCGCGGCCGCCTCCGCCGCCGCGCTCTCGTCCGGGTACGCCAGCACGGCCAGCGCCCGCGCGGGCGGCGCCTCGACCAGTCGTACGACCGCCTCGGTCAGCACCCCCCAGGTGCCCTCGGAGCCGCAGAAGGAGCGGGCGACATCCGCGCCCCGCTCCGGGAGGAGGGCGTCGAGCGCGTACCCGGAGATACGGCGCGGCAGGTCCGGGAAGCCGGTCCGCAGGCGCGCCAACTCGCCCTCCACCAAAGCCCGGAGGCCCTCCGGTGCGCCCGCCCAGTCCCGGCCGAGGCGGGCGGGGGCGCCCTGAGCCGTGACCACGCTCAGCTCGCGCACGCTGTCCGCCGTCGTGCCCCAGGCCACCGAGTGGGCCCCGCACGAGTTGTTGCCGATCATCCCGCCGAGGGTGCAGCGGCTGTGGGTCGAGGGGTCGGGGCCGAAGCGCAGGCCGTGCGGGGCGGCGGCGTCCTGGAGGCGGTCGAGGACGACACCGGGCTGCACCACGGCCGTACGGGCCTGGGGGTCAAGGGAGACGATCCGGTTCATATGGCGGGTGAAGTCCAGGACGATGCCCGTGCCGGTGGCCTGCCCGGCGATCGACGTGCCGCCGCCCCGCGCCACTACCGGCACGCCCCGGGCGCGGCACACGGCGAGGGCCGCCGCCACGTCTTCGGTGTCGCGCGGGGAGACCACGCCGAGCGGCACGCGCCGGTAGTTGGACGCGTCCATGGTGGTCAGCGCCCGCGCGGTGGTGTCGAAGGCGACCTCGCCGCGGACCGCCTTCTCCAGCGCGGCCCGCAGTCCGCGGTCGGCCGCCGGCGCCGGTGTGCCCTGCTGCCCGAGATCCGTCATGTCCCCAGGATGCGGGCACCGCGCGAGAGGCCGCGCCCTCACCCGTACGAGCGTTTCCCCGAGATCGACCTGGCGATCCCCCTTTCAGCCCGTCCGGCGTTTGAGGACGAGCGCGAAGCGCGACAAGGGGGGTCTGGGGGCGCAGCCC
>NZ_JBEZKJ010000020.1:0-22635 GCF_040651675.1 Streptomyces sp. NPDC048415
AAACGCCCGGTTACATTCCGAACCCGGAAGCTAAGCCTCACAGCGCCGATGGTACTGCAGGGGGGACCCTGTGGGAGAGTAGGACGCCGCCGAACTAATTGTAGAGAAAACCCCCTTGCCATTCGGCAAGGGGGTTTTCTGCGTTTAGGGTCATTTTCTCGCGATCACCGCCTTACAGGCGCCCGGCCGCCTTAAGTGCCAGATAGGCGTCCGCCAGCGCGGGCGCCAGGTCATCCGGGGTCGCGTCCACGACAGTGACACCGTGACGCTGGAGCTGTTCGGCCGTGCGACGGCGTTCCGCCTGGGCTTGCGCAGCGGCTGCTGCCTCGTACACCGCCTCGGTATTTCCGCGGGCCGTCGCCATGCGGGCGATGCGCGGGTCAGCGACCGATGCGACCAGGATCGTATGCCGCTGGGTGAGGCGGGCGAGGACGGGAAGCAGGCCCTCCTCGATGGGGGCCGCGTCGAGGCTCGTGAGGAGCACGATCAAGGAGCGGCGGGGGGCCGTGCGAAGTGCCGTGGCGGTGAGGCCGCGGGCGTCGGTCTCGACGAGTTCCGGTTCCAGGCTGGCCATTGCGTTGACCAGGGACGGGAGGAGTTCGCCTGCCGCTCGGCCCTGGACGAGGGCGCGTACTCGGCGGTCGTAGGCGAGGAGGTCGACCCGGTCGCCGGCGCGGGAGGCGAGTGCTGCGAGGAGCAGGGCCGCGTCCATGGAGGCGTCGAGGCGTGGGGCGTCGCCCACGCGGCCTGCCGAGGTGCGGCCCGTATCGAGGACCAGGAGGATGTGGCGGTCGCGTTCGGGGCGCCAAGTGCGGACGGCGACCTTGGTTTGGCGGGCGGTCGCGCGCCAGTCGATGGAGCGGGTGTCGTCGCCGGGGACGTATTCGCGGAGGCTGTCGAATTCGGTGCCCTCGCCGCGGGTCAGGACGCTGGTGCGCCCGTCGAGTTCGCGGAGCCGGGCCAGTTTGGAGGGGAGGTGCTTTCGGCTGGTGAAAGGCGGCAGCACTCGTACCGCCCAGGGGACGTTGTGGCTGCCCTGGCGGGAGAAGAGGCCGAGGGGGCCGTACGAGCGGATGGTGACACGGTCGGCCTGGCGGTCACCGCGGCGGGTGGGGCGCAGGCGGGTCGTCAGACGGCGGCGTTCGCCGGCCGGGACGGTCAGGCTGTGGCGGGAGGCGGCTACCTCGGTGCCGGGTTCCCAGCTGCTCGGCGGCCAGGCGTCGCGTAGATGGGCGCGCAGAGGGCGCCCGGACGGGTTGGTGACGGTCAGGGTGACGTCGGCGGATTCGCCGAGGCGTACGGAAGTGTCGCCGGAGCGGGTCAGTCCGAGGCGTCGTACGGGAGCCGCCAGGGCGGCGTCGCAGGCGCAGGCCAGGGCCAGGGGCGCGTTCACGGCGAGGATGCCCGTCCAGCTCGGGTCCCAGATGCCGACGGGGAGTGTGCCGAGGGCCGCGAGGAGGGCGGCGCGTCCGGTGAGTGCCATCAGCGGGGGACGGGGACGTGGGCGAGGATCGCGTTGATGACGGAGTCGGCCGTCACGCCCTCCATCTCTGCCTCGGGGCGGAGTTGGATCCGGTGGCGGAGAGTGGGGAGGGCCAGTGCCTTCACGTCGTCGGGGATGACGTAGTCACGGCCGGTCAGCCAGGCCCAGGCGCGTGCCGTGGCGAGAAGCGCGGTCGCGCCACGGGGTGACACGCCGAGGGTGAGGGACGGCGATTCGCGGGTGGCGCGGCAGATGTCCACTACGTAGCCGGTGATCTCGGGGGAGACCGCTGTCTTGGCGACGGCGGCACGGGCGGCTTCCAGGTCGGCCGGGCCCGCTACGGGGCGTACGCCGGCGGCGCGCAGGTCGCGCGGATTGAAGCCCTCGGCATGGCGCGTGAGGATGTCGACCTCGTCCTCGCGGGAGGGCAGAGGGATCGTCAGTTTGAGAAGGAAGCGGTCCAGTTGGGCTTCCGGGAGGGGATACGTGCCCTCGTACTCGACGGGGTTCTGGGTCGCGGCGACCAGGAAGGGTTCCGGGAGCAGGCGGGGGGTGCCGTCGACGGTGACTTGACGTTCCTCCATCGCCTCGAGAAGGGACGACTGGGTCTTCGGCGGGGTGCGGTTGATCTCGTCGGCGAGGAGGAGGTTGGTGAAGACAGGGCCGGGCTGGAAGGAGAACTCGGCGGTGCGGGCGTCGTAGACCAGGGAGCCGGTGACGTCGCTGGGCATCAGGTCCGGGGTGAACTGGACGCGCTTGGTGTCGAGTTCCAGCGCGGATGCGAGCGCGCGGACGAGCAACGTTTTGGCGACTCCAGGGACTCCTTCAAGTAGAACGTGTCCGCGGCAGAGGAGGGCGACGACGAGGCCGGTCACGGCGGGATCCTGGCCGACCACGGCTTTGGCGATCTCGGCGCGCAGGGCTTCCAGGGAGGAGCGGGCGGTGCCCGGATCCCCGGCGTACCCGGCGTTGTCAGTGGTCGGGTCCATCATGGACGGCGTACCTCTCTTTCGAGGGCGTCGAGTTGGTCGGCGAGGGAGACGAGGGCCGTGTCGTCGCGGGGCGGCGGCCCGAAGAGGATGGAGTGCAGGGCCTGACCGTCGCCTTGGAGGTGGGCGGACAGGGAGGGGAGCAGGGCCTCGGGTGCGTGCGCCTGGGCAGGGGGTACGCCGACGAGGGGGGCGAGGCGGGTGCGGGTGACGGAGCGCAGAGCTGCCGCGGCACGATCGCGGGCGTTGGCCTTGCGGTAGAGGCGGGCGCGGCCTTCGACGGTTTCGGAGGCGCGGATCGCCACGGGGAGTCGTTCGGGCACGAGGGGGCCCAGTCGGCGTGCTCGCCACAGGGCGGCCAGGGCTGCCGCGATGAAGAGTTGCAGTGTGCCCCAGAGCCAGCCCGAGGGGAGCAGGTCGAAGAAGCTCTGCTCGCCCGCGTTGGTCGCCGAGTCGTCGGAGAGTGAGGGGAGGTACCAGACCAAGTGGGAGCGGGAACCGAGCAGTTGAAGGCCGAGCGAGGCGTTGCCCTGCTCGTCGAGGCGGTCGTTGTAGAGGATGTCGGGGGCGCCGAGTACGACGGTGTCGCCGCTCCCCGAGGTCGCCGGGATGCGCAGGAGCGTGGGCAGGCCGTTGCTGGGGTAGCACGCGTCGGCGTCGAGGTCGGTGGTGGTGTACCGAACCCCGCCCGTGTCCGCGCTGCCCGCTCGCCGGGCGGCGGCCAGGGCGCAGCTGGGGGAGAGCGTCGAGTCGAAGCTGACCGCGGGGTCGGCGGTGACCGCGGGGGCGAGGATGCCGACGGAGGGCGATCCGGGGGAGATCAGGATCGTACGGCCGTTAGAGTTCTCTGTCGTCGTGTGAAAGAGCGTCTGCTGGTGTTTGGTCAGCAGGTCGGGGGCGGCGACCAGGAGAGTGGTGTTGGGGCCGGCTGCCGCGCGGGCCTCGTCCAGGGTGGTGACCACGCGCGTGGAGACGCCCCGGTCGGCGAGGAGTTCGGCGACGGCGCGGCTGCCGTAGGGATCGGCGGAGCGCGGATCGAGGCGGCCGTGCTGGGCGTCCGAGCGGACCGCGGCGATCACGATGGCGGCCACCAGGAGGATCACGACGGCGAGTACGACTCCTCGGGCGCGGGTCCACAGTTGGCGGGCGGTGGGCGAGGCCGAGGTGGACGGCGGGGCTGCCTGGGCCTTCTCGATCGCCTCGGTCGTCATGAGGCGGCCCCCTGGCGGGCGCTGTGGGCCGTGCTCTGCGCGCTGTTCGCGAGGACGGGTTTGGTGCGCTCCAGGTCGCGGTCGAGCTCGGCGAGGCGGTGGTATACGCGTGGGTGGGCGTCCCGGCCGCCGTATGTGATGTCGTCGAAGTCCCGGGCAGCGGCGCGCAGTCGGTCCGCGCGGGAGGGCAGTGTACGGCTCGCTTCGGCGGCTGCCTCGTCCGCTGTGCGGCCGGGGCGCGGATCGAGAAGGGCGCGCTCTTCCAGGGAGCGCACGATGGCGCGCATGCGTTCCTGGACGGCCTGGTTCCAGTGGCCCTGGGCGGCGTGTGCCTCGGCCGCCGCGCGGTGTTCGGCGGCGCTTTTGGGGCGGTCGTCGAAGAGCGTGGCGGACGAGGTGGGAGTGCGGCGCGGGGTACCCAGGCGCCACCACAGGGCGGCGACGACTGCCCCTATTGCCAGCAGGATGACGACAAGTCCGAGTGTTCCGCCGGGTGTTGCGGCGGAGGCGGCGCTGAACAGCTTGTCGACCCAGTCCCAGAAGGCGTTCAGTGCGCGCTGGAGCAGGCCGGGGTCGTTCTCGTGGTACATCCGCTTGGACAGCTCGCGCTTGGCGGCCTCCCGCGCGGGGTCGCGCGGTGTCGTCACCGGTGGTGCGTCGCCGCGCGGCAGAGCGAGGACGGCTGTGGCGGCGGTACGCGGCAGTGCCACTACCGCCGTGAGAACTCCCCCCGCTGGACTCACCGCATCAGCTCCCGGGAATGGTGCCGGGGGCGCCGGTGCCGTAGTCCTGGACGCCGGCGGCGCGGGCCAGGTCGAGGTCGAGGGCCTCGCGGCGGATGCGCTGGTCGATGTACAGGAGCACGGTGACGCCCGCGGTGATCGGGAAGGTGAGCATGGCTCCGATCACCGAGCCCACGCCGCTGACGATGAGGAACGTCCAGCCGAGGTCGCCGGTTCCACTGTTCAGGAAGCCGGTGATGCCGTCGCCGCTCAGGGCCCCGGCGAGGAAGGCGAACGGGATCACGACGATCGACGCCACGATGTTGGCGATGATCGTGGCGAGCAGTTGGATGCCGAAGACCCGCCACCAGGAGCCGCGTACGAGCTTCGCGGAGCGGCTCATCGACTTCAGGATGCTTTGCTTCTCCAGCATCAGGGCGGGAGAGGCGAGCGAGAAGCGGATCATCAGCCAGAGTGCGACGACGCCCGCGCCGAGTCCGCCGAGGACGGCGAGCGCGACACCCGCGTCGCCGGCACCGGCCAGCGCCGCGAGCAGGCCGGGCAATGTGCCGAGGCCGACGACCACGACGGCGATGAGCGGCAGCAGGAAGGTCAGGCCGAACAGCTTCGGAAGCTGAGGCCGGGCATCCCGCCAGGCCTCGGCCGTGGTCACCGGCTTGCCGAGCACCGCGCGGCTGGTGACGGTCGTGAGCAGGGCCGTCGCGACGATGGTGCCGAGCAGGGTGATGAGCAGGACGACACCGGAGTTCAGCATGGTGTCGCCCAAGGCGCGGCTCAGCTCGCCGACGGTGGCGCTCGGGTCGTTGAGGGCGTCCGTGCTCGCGCTGTCGTCCAGGACGAAGCCCTGGAGCAGGATGACGGCGATCTGGGTGACGACGGCGACGGTCAGCGAGATGCCGAGGACCGTACGCCAGTGCGTGCGCATCGTGGAGACCGCGCCGTCGAGAATCTCGCCGACACCGAGCGGGCGGAGCGGGATGACGCCGGGTTTGGCGGCGGGCGGCGGGCCGCCCCAGTTGCCGCCCCAGCCGGCGGGGCCTCCGGGGCCGGTGTGTCCGCGACCGGGGCCTCCCCAGCCGCCGTATCGGCCTTCCTGGCTTCCCGGGCCGGCCGGGGGTCGGCCGCCCCAGCCCGGGCCGGGCGGAGGCGGTGGCGGGGCCTGGCGCGGGGCCTGTGGGCTCGGAGCGGACCACTGGCCGGGTGGGGGCTGCTCCTTGGACCACTTCGAGGGCTGCTCCGGCTGGTCCGTGCCGCCTTGGTCCGAGGGCTGCTCCGTGGGCCGCGCGGTGCCGGAGGAGTCCGGCTCCTGCCCGTCGGAGGGGGCGGATCCGGGCGAGGCCCAGCCCGGAGTGTCTTTCATCGTCGCTCCTTCACGATGCCCGTCCGCGGGGCGCGGCGGCAGCTTGGCAGCCATCGTGCCACGGTGTGCCCGTCAAGTGACCGGCCGCCGTATGGGCTGCACACCTTCAATTGCCCGCCGGGTACGGGGCAGACTGGGCGGATGGCTGATCAGTACGCGCAATCCCGCGAGGACAGCGGGCCGATGGAGATACCCGCGATCCGCTGGGACGAGCCCCCCGAAGGTCCCGTGCTGGTCCTTCTCGACCAGACGAGGCTCCCGGCCGAGGAAGTCGAGCTGGTGTGCACCGACGCGCCTGCGCTGGTTGAGGCGATCCGGCGGCTCGCCGTGCGCGGGGCGCCGCTGCTCGGCATCGCCGGGGCGTACGGCGTCGCGCTCGCCGCCGCGCGCGGCTTCGACGTGGAGGACGCCGCCGGCTCGCTGGCGGGCGCCCGGCCGACCGCGGTGAACCTCGCTGTCGGCGTGCGCAGGGCGCAGGCGGCCTACCGTGCCGCGCTCGCCGGAGGCGGCGATGAGGAACGGGCCGCTGCGGCGGCGCTGGCCGCGGCTCGGGCGCTGCACCGGGAGGACGCCGAGGCCAGTGTGCGGATGGCCGAGCACGGTCTCGCGCTGCTGGAGGAGCTGGTGCCGGGCGGCGGGCACCGGATTCTGACGCACTGCAACACCGGGGCGCTGGTGTCGGGTGGGGAGGGCACGGCGTTCGCGGTCGCCCTCGCGGCGCATCGGGCGGGGCGGCTGCGGCGGCTGTGGGTGGACGAAACGCGGCCGTTGCTGCAAGGTGCTCGCTTGACGGCGTACGAGGCTGCGCGCAATGGGATGGCGTACACCTTGCTCACGGACAGCGCGGCGGGCTCGCTGTTCGCTGCCGGGGAAGTGGACGCGGTGCTGATCGGGGCCGATCGGATCGCGGCCGACGGTTCGGTGGCGAACAAGGTGGGGAGCTATCCGCTCGCGGTGCTGGCCCGGTACCACCACGTGCCGTTCATCGTGGTGGCACCAGGGACGACGGTGGATCCGGACACCCCGGACGGAGCGTCCATCGAGGTCGAGCAGCGCGGCGGTCATGAAGTGACTGAGGTCACAGCGCCCCAGGTGCCGGTGGCGGGAGTGGAAGCGGGAGGCGGAATACCGGTGGCACCCCTGGGGACCCAGGCGTACAACCCGGCGTTCGATGTGACGCCTCCCGAGTTGGTGACGGCGATCGTCACCGAAGCGGGCGCCGTATCGCCCGTGACAGCTGAGGCGCTTGCCGAGCTGTGTGACAGGTCACGCCAGGTAACGATTTAGTTAATGGGATGATGTCGTTTATGAAGGGACGAGTCCTTGTCGTCGATGACGACACCGCACTGGCCGAGATGCTCGGCATTGTGTTGCGTGGTGAAGGTTTTGAGCCGTCTTTCGTAGCCGACGGCGACAAGGCGCTGGCCGCTTTCCGTGAGACCAAGCCCGATCTGGTGCTCCTGGACCTGATGCTGCCCGGCCGGGACGGTATCGAGGTGTGCCGCCTGATCAGGGCGGAGTCCGGGGTGCCGATCGTGATGCTCACGGCGAAGAGCGACACCGTCGATGTCGTGGTCGGCCTCGAGTCGGGCGCGGACGACTACATCGTGAAGCCGTTCAAGCCAAAGGAGCTGGTGGCGCGGATCAGGGCGCGGCTGCGCCGTTCGGAGGAGCCGACGCCCGAGCAGCTGGCCATCGGCGACCTCGTCATCGATGTGGCTGGTCACTCCGTGAAGCGGGACGGGCAGTCGATCGCGCTGACGCCGCTGGAGTTCGATCTGCTGGTGGCGCTGGCACGCAAGCCGTGGCAGGTGTTCACCCGTGAGGTCCTGCTGGAGCAGGTGTGGGGCTACCGGCACGCGGCGGACACACGTCTGGTCAACGTCCATGTCCAGCGGCTGCGCTCCAAGGTGGAGAAGGACCCGGAGCGGCCGGAGATCGTGGTGACCGTCCGTGGTGTCGGTTACAAGGCCGGACCGAGCTGACATGTCCCGGGACAGTGCCGCTTCGGCGCCCGGTGAGCCGGGGGTCCGTTCGGGGCGGCCTGTCGGCCGGAAGGTGACGGGCTCCCGCTGGGGACGGTTCATGGAGGGCGGGCTGCTGCAGGGCGGAGTCCAGGGCAGCCCGGTCCTTCGGCTGTTCATGCGCTGGGTGCGCCGTCCGCTGCTGCCCGTGATGCGGCTGTGGCGGCGCAACATCCAGCTCAAGATCGTCGTCACGACGCTGCTGATGTCGCTGGGTGTCGTACTGCTGCTCGGCTTCGTCGTCATCGGGCAGGTGCGCAACGGACTCCTGGACGCCAAGGTGAAGGCGTCACAGAGCCAGGCCACGGGTGGCTTCTCGGTGGCCAAGCAGAAGGCGGACGCGGCGGCGACGGCGAACGGGGCGGACGGCTCGAGTGCGGACGGCCGTCAGTCCAAGAACGTCAGCCAGTGGATGGGTGACCTCGTGGAGTCCCTGTCCAGCGGTGGGCAGGGCGCCTTCGACGTGGTCACGCTCAGCTCCACCGCGGCCGACAACGGCGGCGCCGGGCTCGCTCCGCGCTACTCGGGCAACGTCGATCCGACGGTCAGTGTGCCGGAGGACCTGCGGGCGCGCGTGGACAGCAGCACGATGGCGGCCCAGAGCTACACCCGTGTCGTCTACAAGGACGACAAGGAGTCGCAGCCGGCCCTGGTCATCGGCAAGCAGGTCAACGATCCCAATGGAGATCCGTATCAGCTCTACTACCTCTTCCCGCTGACGCAGGAGGAGAAGTCGCTGAGCCTGGTCAAGGGGACGCTGGCGACGGCCGGGCTGTTCGTCGTGGTGCTGCTCGGGGCCATCGCCTGGCTGGTGGTGCGCCAGGTCGTGACACCCGTGCGGATGGCCGCGGGAATCGCCGAGCGGCTGTCCGCGGGGCGCCTGCAGGAACGTATGAAGGTCACCGGCGAGGACGACATCGCGCGACTCGGCGAGGCCTTCAACAAGATGGCGCAGAACCTCCAGCTGAAGATCCAGCAGCTGGAGGAGTTGTCGCGCATGCAGCGTCGGTTCGTGTCCGACGTGTCGCACGAGCTGCGTACGCCGCTCACGACCGTGCGGATGGCGGCCGACGTCATCCATGACGCGCGCGTGGACTTCGATCCGGTGACCGCGCGGTCCGCGGAGCTGCTGGCGGATCAGCTGGACCGGTTCGAGTCGCTGCTCTCGGATCTGCTGGAGATCAGCAGGTTCGACGCGGGCGCGGCGGCGCTGGAGGCCGAGGCGATAGACCTCAGGGAAGTCGTACGACGGGTCGTCAGCGGGGCCGAACCGCTCGCCGAGCGCAAGGGCACGCACATACGCGTCGCCGGCGACCAGCAGCCGGTGGTCGCCGAGGCGGATGCCCGGCGGGTGGAGCGGGTGCTGCGCAATCTCGTCGTCAACGCCGTCGAGCACGGCGAGGGCAAGGATGTGGTGGTCAAGCTCGCCTCCGCGGGCGGTGCCGTCGCGGTCGCGGTGCGGGACTACGGAGTCGGGCTCAAGCCCGGCGAGGCGACGAGGGTCTTCAGCCGTTTCTGGCGGGCGGACCCGGCACGCGCGCGTACCACCGGCGGTACCGGTCTCGGGCTGTCCATCGCGCTGGAGGACGCGCGGCTGCACGGCGGCTGGCTTCAGGCGTGGGGCGAGCCGGGCGGCGGTTCGCAGTTCCGGCTGACGCTGCCGCGGACGGCGGACGAACCGCTCAGGGGGTCGCCCATACCGCTGGAGCCGAAGGACTCGCGGCGTAATCGTGGACTTGATGACGCCGGTTTGCCGCAGGGCGGCAGTGACAAGCTCGCCACGGTGCCGGTGCAGCAGCCGGCGGGCGGGACCGTGCCGTCGCGGGGGCCCATGGGGCCCCGAGTGGCCGGGGTGTCGCCCACGGCCGATCCGACGGCGTTGCCGGGCAACGGCGCGCGCGTGGTGCCGCGGCCCTCCGGGAGCGCGCGACGGCCGGACGACGCGCCCGCGGGTGAGGAGCGGACCGTGCGGGAGCGGGACGGCGCGGAGCCGGAGCAGCTTGGACAAGGGGAGGCATTTCGTGGGCGCTGACCGCGAGGGGAGCGGCGGCCGTAGACGCCCGGCGCGCGTGGGGGCGTACGCCGCGTGCGGCGCGCTGCTGCTGGCCGGGTGCGCCTCGATGCCGGACAGCGGGGACCTGAGTGGGGTCGAGTCGACGCCGAGGCAGGACTCGCAGGTCCGCGTCTTCGCCATGCCGCCGCGTGAGGACGCGCCGCCCGCGGAAATCGTGCAGGGCTTCCTGGAGGCGCTGACAAGTGACGACCCGCAGTACGAGACGGCGCGCAAGTATCTGACGGACAGCGCCCGCAAGGCATGGGATCCGTCCCGCTCCACGATTGTCCTCGCGGACGCGCCGAACCCCGAGTCGGTGCCCTCGGGGACCAGGGAAAGCGCCGACGAGAACTCTTTGTACCGGCTGAGCGGCACCAAGGTCGCCACGGTGGACGCGCAGCACGCGTACGCGCCGGACTCCGGCTCGTACAACAGGACGGTGCATCTCACGCAGCTGAAGGACAGTAAGCAGTGGCGCATCGACGGGCTGCCGCAGGGCGTGGTGATGGGCAAGTCCGACTTCCAGCGCAACTACGTGTCCGTCAACAAGTACTACTACGCGTCGAAGGTGCCCTCGGGCACGGGCGGACAGTTGGGGACCGTCGCCGATCCGGTGTATGTGCGTGAGCAGGTGGACCCGATGACGCAGATGGTCCGCGCGCTCCTGAAGGGGCCCACACGCTGGCTGGACCCGGTGGTCAGGTCGAGCTTCCCCTCAGGCACGGATCTCAAGAAGGGCGTCAAGTCGCTGTCGCCCGACGACCGCAACAGGGTCACGGTGCCGCTGAACCGGAAGGCCGACCATGTCGGGCAGGGCCAGTGCACCAAGATGGCGGCCCAACTCCTGTTCACCCTCCAGGATCTGACGCCCACCGGAGTGAACGAGGTGGAGCTGCAGAAGTCGGACGGTTCGCAGCTGTGCGTGCTCACCGAGAACCAGGCCGAGGGCATCGCCGCGCGCGGTATGGGGCAGCCCCCCGAGTACCAGTACTTCATCGACAGCAGTCGGCGGCTCGTGCGGATGCCCAGCGGCAACGGTGACAAGAAGCCCGAGCTGGTGCCCGGTGCGCTGGGCGAGGGCGACAAGAAACTGCGGGCGGCCGCGGTGTCGCGGGACGAGAGCAGCGCGGCCGGGGTGTCCGCCGACGGCAGTTCGCTGTACGTCGGGTCGCTGGTGTCGGGCAGCTCGCTCGGCGAGGCGGTGCTGCACAGTCAGGGCAAGACGGCCGAAGACCGGCTGACGACACCCAGCTGGGACGGGCAGGGTGACCTGTGGGTGGCCGACCGGGATCCGAAGAACCCCCGGCTGCTTCTGCTGCGGAAGGGCGCGGGCGATCCGCTGGTGGTCCAGGCACCGACTCTCGACGGGCGCGTCGAGGCGGTACGGGTGGCCGCCGACGGGGTGCGGATCGCACTGATCGTCGAGAAGGACGGCAAGAACTCGTTGCGGATCGGGCGCATCCAGCGGGACACCAAGTCCGGTGAGCCGACCAGGGTGTCGATTCTCGAACCGCGCTCCGTGGCACCCCAGCTGGAGGAGGTCACCGCCATGTCCTGGGCCGGGGACAGCCGGATCGTGGTGGTCGGACGCGAGCAGGGCGGCGTCCAGCAGATGCGGTACGTCCAGGTCGACGGTTCCACTCCGGTGGGCGCCGCGCCGTCCGCGCTGACGGGCGTGAAGGAGATCGCCGCGTCCGAGGACGAGCGGCTGCCGCTGGTGGCGCACTCGGTGGAGGACGGGATCGTGCGGCTGTCGTCGGGGGAGCAGTGGCAGAAGGTGGTCAAGGACGGGACGGCGCCGGTTTATCCCGGCTAGGGCTGCCCGCTTTCCCCGTGCCCTTCGTCTGCGGACGACGGCTGTGCGAGTTGTCCAGTTGTCCACAGGGAGTTATCCACAGGGGTGGCCTGTCGGCTCCTGTGTGGGCACAGTGGTGGGCATGCGGGGGTGGTGGCAGGACCTCACGGATCTGGTGCTGCCGGCCGAGTGCGGAGGCTGCGGCAGGCCTCGTACGGTGCTCTGCCCTGAGTGCCGTGCCGCCCTGAGTGGGGCCGCACCGTGCCGGGTGCGATCGGTGCCGGAGCCGCCTGGGCTGCCGGTGGTGCACGCGGCGGCTGCCTACGAGGACGAGGTGCGGGCCGTGCTCCTCGCCCACAAGGAACGCGGCGCGCTGACCTTGGCGGGGCCTCTCGGCGTGGCCCTGGCGGGGGCTGTGCGGGCGGGGCTCGGGTCCGTACGACGTCCTGGTCCGGTCGGGAGTCTCACGGCTCCCGAGGACCGGCTGAAGCTTGGGAAGGGGCAACTGTGGGCCGCGAGGGGAGGTCGGACGCAGGTGGATGACGTCGGCGATGCCGTCAGGGGGCCGGTGCTGCTCGTTCCCGTGCCGTCCTCGCGGCGGGCCGTGCGGGCGCGGGGCCATGATCCGGCGCGGCGGATCGCGCTCGCGGCGGCCGGTGAGCTGCGGCGGACGGGGACGCCGGCCCGGGTGCTCTGCGTGCTGCGGCAGCGGCGTGCCGTGGCCGACCAGTCGGGGCTCAACTCCCGCCAGCGGCTGGACAATCTCGCGGGCGCCCTGGAGGTGGTCGCCGGGGGAGTGCGGCTGCTGGCGGACGGCGGACGGGTCGTGCTCGTGGACGACCTGATGACGACGGGCGCCTCTTTGACGGAGGCGGCGCGGGCCGTGCGGGCGGCGGAAGCGAGCGTGAAGGGAACGGATCCGACAGTAGTGGTGGGGCGAATGGCGGGTATGGGCCAAGCCGGAGGCACGAGTGGCGACATGATCTGCGCGGCCGTGGTCGCTGCGCCGCCGGACTCCTTCGAAATAAACCGGAACTGACCGAGAACTTGCATCGTTGCAGGTAATGAGAGGGTCAATTCACCTGAACGGAGGTACGTCGCAGTAGAGGGTGACGACATCCGTCCGGGCGAGATATGTTCGGTTGTGAGGCAATGGCGCAGGTCATGCCTCGCAAAGGCGAATGCCGTGACGCGGGTTTTCGGCAATCACCCGCATCGGTGGGGTGGAGATCTTGCCCATGGGGGAGGAGGAGGTGACAGTCACCAAGTCCGAGGTTCCGGGGCTCACCGGAGCCTGGTGCAAAAGGGAGATGCTCCGCCAGTGGAGCGGAGCTATCCGGGAACGGAGTTCTGCGTGGACATCGTCGTCAAGGGCCGCAAGACCGAGGTGCCCGAGCGGTTCCGCAAGCACGTGGCCGAGAAGCTGAAGCTGGAGAAGATCCAGAAGCTCGATGGCAAGGTGATCAGCCTCGACGTCGAGGTGTCCAAGGAGCCCAACCCCCGACAGGCCGACCGGTGCGACCGAGTGGAGATCACGCTCCGCTCCCGCGGCCCGGTGATCCGGGCGGAGGCGGCGGCAAGTGATCCGTATGCAGCACTCGACCTGGCGGCGGACAAACTCGAAGCCCGGCTGCGCAAGCAGCACGACAAGCGCTACACCCGCCGTGGTAGCGGCAGGCTCTCAGCCGCCGAGGTCGCCGACCACGTCCCGGGAGCCGCGACGCTGAACGGGAGCGGGAGTGTCGTCCCCGCGGACGAGCCGACCAGTGTGCCGACCAAGAAGATCGGCTCCCTCGAGGTGATGGGCGAAGGCCCCCTCGTCGTCCGCGAGAAGACCCACGTGGCCGCTCCGATGACGCTCGACCAGGCGCTCTACGAGATGGAGCTGGTCGGGCACGACTTCTATCTGTTCGTCGACTCCGAGACGAAGGAACCGAGTGTCGTCTACCGTCGGCACGCGTACGACTACGGCGTCATCCACCTCAGCACCGACCCGATGGTCGCCCAGGCGGGAGCGGACGCGCCGGGCGGTGCGCTCGGCGGCTGACCCTCCCCGGTGACAGCTGAGCCGGTGCCCCTGGAGCCCCTGTGCGCCCCCAGGGGCACCGGTGTGCGACCACTTCGCACCCCGCTCTGTCACCGCACTGTCGTCCGGGCATGGAATCATGGCCGCACCGGCCCCAACCGGTGGGCCGTTGCCTTTGGTTGGCGATGGCACAGGAACAAGGCCACGGCCTTCAGGGGGAGGAACGATGGCGGACAGCTTCGGACCGATGCGTGACGAGGATGCCGACGACGGCGTTGTCGGCATGGGCCCGGACGCGGGCGCTCCACGCAAGGAGCCCATCCGGGTCCTCGTCGTGGACGACCACGCCCTCTTCCGCCGCGGTCTGGAGATCGTGCTCGCGGCCGAGGAGGACATCCAGGTCGTCGGCGAGGCGGGTGACGGCGCGGAGGCGGTCGACAAGGCGGCCGACCTGCTGCCGGACATCGTGCTGATGGACGTACGCATGCCGAAGCGGGGCGGCATCGAGGCGTGCACCTCCATCAAGGAGGTGGCCCCCAGCGCGAAGATCATCATGCTGACGATCAGCGACGAGGAGGCCGACCTCTACGACGCGATCAAGGCGGGCGCGACCGGATATCTCCTCAAGGAGATCTCCACGGACGAGGTGGCCACGGCCATTCGCGCGGTGGCCGACGGACAGTCGCAGATCAGCCCCTCGATGGCGTCGAAACTCCTCACCGAGTTCAAGTCGATGATCCAGCGGACCGATGAGCGTCGGCTGGTGCCCGCGCCGCGGTTGACCGATCGTGAGCTGGAGGTTCTCAAGCTCGTCGCGACCGGCATGAACAACCGGGACATCGCCAAGGAGTTGTTCATCTCCGAGAACACGGTGAAGAACCACGTACGCAACATCCTGGAGAAGCTGCAACTGCACTCCAGGATGGAGGCCGTGGTGTACGCGATGCGGGAGAAGATCCTCGAGATCCGCTAGCCCTGTCGCCGGCCTGACAGGTCCGCGCCCGACCGGCCCGCGCCGTGGTCACCCGAGGGCGCGGGACAGCTCCAGGGCAAGTGGTTCCCGCAGTTCCGCCGCGTCCACCCGCTCCACCCGTACGTCCGTGCAGTCCACCCAGCTCGCGGCCTCGACCAGGGCCTGGGCCACCGCGGGGACAGCCTTGGGGCCGTCCAGGGTGACCTGCTTGGCGACCAGGGTGCGGCCCTCGCGGGCGGGGTCCACACGGCCGACGAGATGGCCGCCGGCGAGAACCGGCATGGCGAAGTAGCCGTAGATCCGCTTGGGCTTGGGTGTGTAGGCCTCCAGGCGGTGCGTGAAGCCGAAGATCCGTTCCGTGCGGGCGCGTTCCCAGATGAGGGAGTCGAACGGGGACAGCAGCGTCGTACGGTGGCGGCCGCGCGGGACCGTCTCCAGGGCCGCCGGGTCGGCCCACGCGGGCTTGCCCCAGCCCTCCACCGTCACCGGGACAAGGCCCGAGTCCGCGATCACCGCGTCGACCTGCTCGCCCCTGAGGCGGTGGTAGTCGGCGATGTCGGCGCGCGTGCCCACGCCCAGGGACTGGCCCGCGAGGCGGACCAGGCGGCGCAGGCACTCCGTGTCGTCCAGTTCGTCGTGCAGCAGCGTGTCCGGGATGGCGCGCTCCGCGAGGTCGTACACCCGCTTCCAGCCGCGGCGCCGCGTGCACACCACCTCGCCGTACATCAGCGCGCGCTCGACGGCGACCTTGGTGCCCGACCAGTCCCACCACTCGCTGGTCTTCTTCGCGCCGCCCAACTCCGTGGCCGTGAGGGGGCCTTCGGTGTGGAGCTGTTTGATGACCTGGTCGTAGGTGCCGTCCGGCAGGGCGTGGTTCCAGTGCGGGCGGGCGCGGTAGGCGCGGCGGCGGAAGGCGAAGTGGGGCCACTCCTCCACGGGGAGGATGCAGGCCGCGTGGGACCAGTACTCGAAGGCGTGCGTGTCGTTCCAGTAGGCGCTATCCACGGTTTTGCGGCCTACGGCGCCGAGGCGGGCGTACGGGATGAGTTCATGGGAGCGGGCGAGGACGGAGATGGTGTCGAGCTGGATCGCGCCGAGGTGTCGCAGGACTCCGCGGACGCCGGCCCTGCGGTCCGGGGCGCCCAGGAAGCCCTGGGCCCGGAGGGCGATGCGGCGGCCTTCGTCTGCGGAGAGGGCGGTGGTGGGACGCGGGATGCTCGTCATGTTCCGCACGATAGGCGGTGGCACTGACAACGGGGGGTGGGGGCCTGGCAGAGGTGTGCGCCCGCTGTACGGGTGCCCGGCGCCGGTGCGGGGAAGGGAGGGGGTTCGGCCCTGCCGCCCCTACCCGTCGCGTACCTGGGCTGCGCCCCAGGCCCCCTTGTTGCGCTTCGCGCTCGTCCTCAAACTCCCCCACTCTCGGCTTCGCTCGAGCGGGGGGACCCCCACGACGGGCTGGCAGGCAGGTACGGGGCCGTTGACGGCAGGCCCAGGTCTGACGGGAGCAGGGAACCCAGCCAGCAGTCTCGGCGTACGCCCTTGTTGTTGATGGCGGAGCGGAGGGTGCCTTCGATGGTGAAGCCGGCGCGTTCGGCGACGGCGCGGGAACCGGTGTTGCCCACTTCGGCACGCCATTCGACGCGGTCGATGGAGAGGTCGGTGAAGGCCCAGCGGGAGGCGGCGGCGGTGGCTTCGGTGATGTAGCCGTTGCCGCGGTGCTCCTTCGTCGCCCAGAAGCCGACCTCGGCGACGCCCAGGGAGCGCATGGTGAGGCCGAGCATGCCCACCAGCTCCCCGGAGGGGAGAAAGACGCCGAAGGTGAACATGGAGCCGTCCGCCCAGCCGTCGGGCACCAGCTGTTCCGTGAAACCCTGGGCGTGCTCGCGGAGGTAGGGCGAGGGGAACTGGGAGATCCAGCGCTGGATGTCGGGGTCCTGGGCGGCCTCGTACACGGCGTCTGCGTCGTGCGGGCCCACGGTGCGCAGGACAAGGCGCTCGGTGGTCAGGGTGGCGGGGTCCATCGGCCGATTCTGCTCGGACAACCGGAAGGATGCCATTCCTTCGCGCTGAGTGAGGGGTTCGTTACTTTTCGCGACGCGAACGCGGCACCTTCAGCAACCCCTGTCCGTTGTCCTAGTGGCTGTCACGGGCAGACCTCCCGGCGCGGTGTGGTCCTCGCTTACGATGGCCGTTGCTCAAGCTGTGATTTGAAACTGTCATTGAAACCGACCGTCCCAGGCCCGACCGGCAAGGAGACAAACCCCCGTGTCCGTCCTCTCGAAGATCATGCGTGCAGGCGAAGGCAAGATCCTGCGCAAGCTGCACCGCATCGCGGACCAGGTCAACTCCATCGAAGAGGACTTCGTCGACCTCTCCGACGCCGAGCTGAGGGCCCTCACCGATGAGTACAAGCAGCGGTACGCCGACGGCGAAAGCCTCGACGACCTGCTGCCCGAGGCGTTCGCGACTGTCCGTGAGGCGGCCAAGCGCGTGCTGGGCCAGCGTCACTACGACGTGCAGATGATGGGCGGCGCCGCCCTCCACCTCGGCTATGTCGCCGAGATGAAGACCGGTGAGGGCAAGACGCTCGTCGGCACCCTGCCCGCGTATCTGAACGCCCTCTCCGGAGACGGCGTTCACCTCATCACGGTCAACGACTACCTGGCCGAGCGCGACTCCGAAATGATGGGCCGCGTCCACAAGTTCCTCGGGCTGAGCGTCGGCTGCATCCTCGCCAACATGACGCCGGCCCAGCGCCGCGAGCAGTACGCGTGCGACATCACGTACGGCACGAACAACGAGTTCGGCTTCGACTACCTGCGCGACAACATGGCGTGGTCGCAGGACGAACTGGTGCAGCGCGGCCACAGCTTCGCGATCGTCGACGAGGTCGACTCCATCCTCGTCGACGAGGCCCGTACGCCGCTGATCATCTCCGGCCCGGCCGACCAGGCCACCAAGTGGTACGGCGACTTCGCCAAGCTGGTCACCCGCCTCAAGAAGGGCGAGGCCGGCAACTCCCTCAAGGGCATCGAGGAGACCGGGGACTACGAGGTCGACGAGAAGAAGCGCACCGTCGCCATCCACGAGTCCGGCGTCTCCAAGGTCGAGGACTGGCTGGGTATCGACAACCTGTACGAGTCGGTGAACACCCCGCTCGTCGGATACCTGAACAACGCCATCAAGGCCAAGGAACTCTTCAAGAAGGACAAGGACTACGTCGTCATCGACGGCGAAGTCATGATCGTCGACGAGCACACCGGCCGTATCCTCGCCGGCCGCCGCTACAACGAGGGCATGCACCAGGCGATCGAGGCGAAGGAAGGGGTGGACATCAAGGACGAGAACCAGACGCTCGCCACGATCACCCTGCAGAACTTCTTCCGCCTCTACGGCAAGCTCTCCGGCATGACCGGTACGGCGATGACCGAGGCCGCCGAGTTCCACCAGATCTACAAGCTCGGCGTCGTCCCGATCCCGACCAACCGGCCCATGGTCCGCAAGGACCAGTCGGACCTGATCTACCGCACCGAGGTCGCCAAGTTCGACGCGGTGGTCGACGACATCGCCGAGAAGCACGAGAAGGGCCAGCCGATCCTCGTCGGTACGACGTCGGTCGAGAAGTCCGAATACCTCTCGCAGCAGCTCTCCAAGCGCGGCATCCAGCACGAAGTGCTGAACGCCAAGCAGCACGACCGCGAGGCTCCGATCATCGCCCAGGCCGGCCGCAAGGGCGCCGTGACCGTGGCCACGAATATGGCCGGCCGTGGTACGGACATCAAGCTCGGCGGCAACCCCGACGACCTCGCCGAGGCGGAGCTGCGCCAGCGCGGCCTCGACCCCGAAGACCACATCGAGGAGTGGGCCGCCGCGCTGCCCGCCGCCCTGGAGAGGGCCGAAAAGGCGGTCAAGGCGGAGTTCGAGGAGGTCAAGGAGCTCGGCGGGCTCTACGTCCTCGGCACCGAGCGGCACGAGTCCCGTCGTATCGACAACCAGCTGCGCGGTCGCTCCGGCCGTCAGGGCGACCCGGGCGAGTCCCGCTTCTACCTGTCGCTGGGCGACGACCTGATGCGCCTCTTCAAGGCCCAGATGGTCGAGCGTGTGATGTCGATGGCTAACGTGCCCGACGACGTGCCGATCGAGAACAAGATGGTCACGCGCGCGATCGCGTCCGCTCAGTCGCAGGTCGAGCAGCAGAACTTCGAGACCCGTAAGAACGTCCTGAAGTACGACGAGGTCCTCAACCGGCAGCGCGAGGTCATCTACGGCGAGCGCCGCCGTGTCCTGGAGGGCGAGGACCTGCAGGAGCAGATCCAGCACTTCATGGACGACACCATCGACGCGTACATCGCTGCCGAGACCGCCGAGGGCTTCGCCGAGGAGTGGGACCTCGACCGGCTGTGGGGTGCCTTCAAGCAGCTCTACCCGGTGAAGGTCACCGTCGACGAGCTGGAGGAGGCGGCCGGTGACCGTGCCGGTCTGACCGCCGAGTTCATCTCCGAGTCCATCAAGGACGACATCCACGAGCAGTACGAGGCCCGTGAGGGGCAGCTCGGCTCCGAGATCATGCGCGAGCTGGAGCGCCGGGTCGTGCTGTCGGTCCTGGACCGCAAGTGGCGCGAGCACCTCTACGAGATGGACTACCTCCAGGAGGGCATTGGCCTGCGCGCGATGGCGCAGAAGGACCCGCTGGTCGAGTACCAGCGCGAGGGCTTCGACATGTTCGGCGCCATGATGGACGGCATCAAGGAGGAGTCCGTCGGCTACCTGTTCAACCTGGAGGTCCAGGTCGAGCAGCAAGTCGAGGAGGTTCCGGTCGAGGACGCCGCGCCTTCCCTCGACAAGGAGGACGTGGTCCCCGCGGGCGCGCGTCCGGAGATCCGCGCCAAGGGGCTCGACGCCCCGCAGCGGCCGGACCGGCTGCACTTCTCCGCGCCGACCGTGGACGGCGAGGGCGGCATCGTCGAGGGCGACTTCACCAGCGACGAAGAGCCCGTGCGCTCCGAGGCGGACGGCCTCACGCGCGCGGAGCGCCGCAAGCAGCAGAAGGGCGCGCGTCGGCGCAAGAAGTGACGGTCGCTGCGCGGCGTAGCTAGCGCGTGGATGGGGCCGGGCACCTTGGGTGCCCGGCCCCTTCGCGTTGTCCGGTCCTTCGTGTTGTCGGGTTGTCCGGTCGTTTGCCGGGCGGCTTCGTGTGTCGGGTTGTCCGGTCGTTTGCCGGGCGGCTTCGTGTGTCGGGTTGTCCGGTCGTTTGCCGGGCGGCTTCGTGTGTCGGGTTGTCCGGTCCTTCGCCGGGCGGCCTCGCGTTTCGCGTTGGCCGGTGCTTCGGGTTGTGCGGTTCCGTGCGTTGCTCGGGTGGTGTGGGGCTCAGTCGTTGGCCGGGCGCGGCATGCGGGGGCCGCCCAGTTCTACCGCGGTGCAGCGCCAGCGGTGGTCGGGGCCCTGCTCCAGGCGGAAGGCCATGGCGCGGAGCTGGTCACCGGCGCCGATACGGGCGAAGGCCTCGATCGCGCCGGGTCGCGGGATGTCGTAGCCGATATCGCGGACGACCGGCCGGGTGCCGCGAGCGCGCAGGGGGCCGCGCTCGGCGAGCCAGGCGAGTTCGTCGTACGCACGGCCCGCGGTGTGGCGCAGCATGCAGTGGACGGGGCGCTGGCCGCTCAGTACGGCCAGCAGGAGGTCCGCGAAGAGGTCGGTGGGGCGGGGCTGGGGAGCAGGCCTGCGGGGGGCCTCGGAGGGGGCCTTGAGGGGCGTGGTTCCGGCTGGTGCTGTCGGCGGGACCCTTCGAGCAGGGACCGTCCGTGGGGTGGGGGCGGGGACGGCGACGGGGCGGGAGAGGGGGGCGGCCGGCGCTGCCGGTCGGCGGGTTCGCGTTGGCGCCGTGGGCGGGTGAGTTCCGGGCTGCGTCGTGAGCGGGCGGGTTCCGGTCTGCGTTGTGGCTGGCTGGGTTCCGGTCTGTGTCGTGGCCGGCTGGGTTCCGGCTGGCCTCGTGCGCGTGTGGGTTCCTGTCGGCTCCGTGGGCGGGCGAGAGCCGGTTGGTGTCGCCGGCGGGCGAGCGCCGGTCGGTGTCGGGCGGGCGGTGCCCGTGCCGGGTGGCGTGGACGGGGGCGTCGACGGTGGGCTGCCGCCCGGGGTCCTGCGGGGTGCGCCCGCGCCCGGGGCGCGGGGCGGTGTGCCGCCGGGACGGCGGGTGTCCTGGCGGCCGGGCGGGCGGCTGCCCGGGTGGCGCGTCGTCCTGGTCATCACCTTGTTCATACGTCGTCCCCGCTCGCTGGGGCCCGATGGATACCGGGCGGTAACTTTCGTGTTGGGGATCTTGTACGAGGCGGGAGCGGGCCTCCGCAAGGACACCGCGGGTGCGTCGGGGCGGCCGGGAAGTTCACCTATCAGGGTGATCCGGAGGGGTGGATGCCTCGGCGGGCAAGGGGGTAGCGGGTGAATCCGGGGCGTGGAGTGGACGCCGCGGGGGGTGCGGCCGGGGACTCGAAAGGGGACGCCCGCACGTATCCTGAAGGCCCTCCCGGGAGGTGCGGAACCACCCTTCTCGGAGCTCTCCGACTACGAAAGTGGCCAGCCATGCGCGTCTACGTCCCCCTGACCCTCTCCGGTCTCGCCGAGGCGTACAAGACGGGAGAGCTGCAGGGGGGACCAGTCGTCGCGTACGCCGTCACGCCCGCGTTGCGTGAGTGGTACTTGTCCGACGACATCGAGGAACTCGAGTACGCGGCGCTGAGCCGGGCCGCGCTGGCCTCGCTGCGGCTGCTCGCGGTCGACCCGGGGGCCGTGCGGCGCAGGGTCGTCGTCGCGGTCGACGTGCCGGACCGGGCCGCGGTCGCCGATCCCGACCGGGGGCTCGATCCCTCGGCGCTCGGTGAGGTGCGGGTCTCCCAGACCGTGCCACTGGCCAAGGCGGCCGCCGTGCACGTCGACTCGGCCGACGCCGAGGCGGATGTCGCCGCGGCGGCGGAGGCGCTCGGCGCGGCGGACGTCGGGGACGACGACGCCCAGTTCATCGTCGACGGGGCCGAGGACCACGAGCTGCTGTGGTTCGCCACGCAGGAGATCGCCAACCTGGTGGGACTCGGGGACCTCGGGGACGTCGAGGAGTGAGGGGCTGACGGTTGCCCGCCGCCTCCGGCGCGCGCGGCCCGTACGTCCGGCTGTGGGGCGTTGTCAGTGGCGGCGGGTACGTTCTCGGTATGGGGAAGCACGGAGCTGCGCACATTGTCTGGGACTGGAACGGCACGCTGTTCCACGACAATGACGCGATCATCGGGGCGACGAACGCGGCGTTCGCCGAATTGGGGCTGGAGCCGCTGACGCTGGAGCGGTACCGAGCGCTGTACTGCGTGCCGGTGCCGAAGTTCTACGAGCGGTTGATGGGGCGGCTGCCCACGGATGCCGAGTGGCAGGTCATGGACGAGACCTTCCATCGGTACTACGCGGAGCACCGCACGGCGTGCGCGCTCACGGACGGCGTGCCCGCGCTGCTCGCCGAGTGGGGCTCGGCGGGGCGCAGTCAGTCGATCCTGAGCATGTACGGGCATGACGAACTCGTCCCGCTGGTCCGCGGGTTCGGGATCGAGCCGCACTTCATACGCGTCGACGGGCGGACCGGGCCCTCCGGCGGCAGCAAGGCCGAGCACATGGTGCGGCACGTGGACGCGCTGGCGGGGGCGTTCACCGGCGTGAAGCCGTCCCGGGTGGTCGTGATCGGAGACGCCGCCGACGACGCGCTCGCCGCCCGGCATGTGGGTGCGCGGGCGGTCCTCTACACCGGCGGTTCCCACAGCCGCGCCAGCCTGGAGCAGGTGGGTGTGCCCGTGGTGGACAGCCTCGAGGAGGCGGTCGAGGAGGCCGAGCGGCTGGCGGCGTGACCTTGGCCGGCGGCCTGACCGGCGTGACCGGCGTGCCCCTGACCGGCGTGACCCTGGCCAGCGGCCTGACCGGGGCCTGACCGGCGTGACCCTGGCTGTCG